>JAQCBM010000117.1 GCA_027729865.1 Actinomycetota bacterium | reverse complement strand
GTGCCCCTTGCGCGACGACTGCGAGGAGGGGCGCGAATACCTCGCCGAACTCGCCGAGCGCTACGACTGATTCAGCGACTCAGGAGATCCCCCGCACAATATCGCCGACCTCGAAGCGATTGGCGAGTCCGTTTATCGGCGGGTGGGAGGCTCTCGGGTTTTGGCCCGCGCTCAGCCTGAACGGCGAAAACGACCAGGCCAGAGAATGGTGCTCCCGCTGACCTGCTCGCGACCCCCGCGAGCCAAAATTTCTCTCTAGTGTCATAAGACTCTCTGTCAATAGAGAGCCCACTAGCCCACTGCATGTCACCGAGTGAGATCCTCGTTATAGGACCACCACGCTGCGAGCTACGTCGCCGTTCTTCATCGCGGAGAACCCATCATTGATTTCGTTAAGTGAAATCCTCGCCGAGACGAGTTCGTCGAGCTTCAAACGTCCTTGCAAGTAGAGGTTTGCAAGCATCGGGATGTCACGCTTGAAGAAGTTTGAACCCATATACACCCCGTGAACGCTGCGACCTCCGAGCACGAGATCGTTCCCAGTAAAGTCGTACCCGGTTCCGGTAGCTGAGACCCCAGCCAAGTATGTGGCGCCGCCACGTCGAGTCATACGGAACGCCTGGTTGGCGGTCTCGGCGAAGCCAATCGCCTCAAAGGCGGCGTCAACTCCCCCCTTGGTCAACTCCACCACCTCTGCAGCAACATCGACCCCGCCGCCAAGCACACCGTCGGTCGATCCGAAGGAGGCGGCCAGTTCGAGTTTGTCCTGACGGACATCGACGGCGATGATGCGCTCGGCCCCAGCGAGGCGGGCCCCTTGAATAATATTCAGGCCAATACCGCCGACTCCAACGACCGCCACGGTGGATCCAGCACGAAGGCGAGCTGTGTTGAACACAGCACCGACGCCGGTGATCACCGCGCACCCAAGGAGGGCCCCAACGTCCAATGGGAGACCGTCCGGGACTCGGGTCAGTCCGCTGCGATGAGCGAGCATCATCTCGGCAAAGCCACCGAGACCGGCAAGTTGGAATACTTCCTCGTCACCAAAACGTATCCGTGAGCTGCCATCCGGTCTTTTCTGCAAGGCCAGACGCATCTCACAGAGATGGGTACGGCCCTCAACGCATTGACGACACTGAAAACAATGAGTGTTGAGGCACCCGACAACACGGTCGCCGGGAGCAAATTCGTCAACGTCGACACCAACCGCCTCAACCACTCCAGACACCTCGTGCCCGAGCAGGGTCGGGAGCTTCTGCGGCAGTTTCCCTTCGACGAAGTGAAGGTCGCTGTGGCAGAGTCCGCATGCGACCGTACGCACGAGAACCTCGCCGGGTCCGATTTCGGCAACTGAGACGTCCTCTATGATGAGATTGGTATTGATCTCGCGGAGCAGCGCTGCACGCATAAGAGTGCCTTTCTTTCAGGTCGTCGGGTTGTCCGGCGGAGGCGACTCCGACGAGCGGTTGCGGCCTCGTGCTGGGCCAAACTCGACCGGCGTATGGTTGGAGGTGACAGCCGATGTTGAGAGGTGGCAGGCGGCCCAGTGTCCGTCGGCTTTCTGCTCAAACACGGGAACTCGTTCGGAGCAGATGTCCTCCGCAATCGGGCACCGAGTATTGAAACGGCAACCCGGTGGCGGGTTGATCGGGCTCGGAAGATCTCCTCTGAGCCGAATGCGTTGTTCATGCCATCCGGACCTTGGGTCGGGAACGGGGATCGCGGACAAGAGCGCCTCGGTGTACGGGTGGCGAGGATTGTCGAAAATCGAGTCCGAGGCGGCCACTTCGACAACTTGACCGAGGTACATGATGGCGATGCGATCAGAAATGTGACGGACGACAGAGAGATCGTGCGAAATGAACAGATAGGCCAGTGCAAGATCGCGCTGAAGGTCTTGCAGAAGGTTCACCACTTGGGCTTGGACGGACACGTCGAGAGCGCTGGTGGGTTCGTCAGCGACAAGGAACCTCGGTCCAAGAGCTAGGGCGCGGGCAATTCCGATCCGCTGTCGTTGACCACCGCTGAATGCATGCGGAAAGCGGTCGGCAGCCTCGGCCGGCATTCCGCACATCGCCAGTAACTCTTCCACGCGCCGACGAACATCCCCACGGTCGGTGGCCACACCGTGACAAACGAGCGGCTCCGCGACTATTTCTTCGACTCTCATGCGCGGATTTAGCGAACCGTAGGGATCTTGGAAGACCATCTGCATGTTGCGGCGAAGTCGTTGGAGTCGCTTCCCCTCTAACCCAGTCACATCCTCGCCGTCGAAGATCACCCGCCCTGCCGTAGGGCGATAGTGACCAAGGACGCTGTAGCCGAGCGTCGTCTTGCCGGAACCGGACTCGCCTACCAGGCCGACCGTCTCGCCTGCCCGGACGTCTAACCAGACGTCATCGACCGCTTGGACAACCTGCTTGCGTCCACTCATTCCAGATCTGACAGGGAAGTGAACCGTGAGCCCCTGCATTTGGAGCAACGCTTGACCCGATGCTTCAAGGGAACCAACTAGCGGATCAGAACGCATTCCAGCACGCAACCTCTCGGTCGCGGAGCACCACCGTCTCCGAAGCAGGATGTGAAGGAACGGCGGACATAGGAGGACGCTCGACGCGACACCGATCGTGCGCCTCTGGGCACCGGTCCGCGAAGGCGCAGCCGGGAGATAACTCGGTGACGACGGGCGGATTGCCCTTAATGGGGACGAGACGGTCAATCACGTCGCGGGGGTGTGGCGTCGAGGCGAGCAGGCCCCGCGTGTACGGGTGATAGGGATTTGCAAACACATCAGCCGAGCGACCGCGCTCAATCACTCGGCCGGCGTACATCACCGCGAGATGATCGGCGACTCCAGCGACGACACCGAGGTCATGCGTGATCAACACGATCGCGATACCGAGTTCTTTCTGCAGTTCAGACATCAGGTCGAGAATCTGAGCCTGGATCGTGACGTCAAGTGCCGTTGTCGGCTCATCAGCGATCAGCACCTCGGGCTGGGCAGCGAGCGCCATGGCGATAACGACACGCTGGGCCATACCGCCAGAGAACTCAAATGGGTATTGCCGCATTCTCCGAGACGGGTCGGGGATGCCCACTAACTCCAGGAGTTCGTGGGCTCGTCGGCGGGCCGCCGACCGGGAAAGGTTCACGTGCTTGACCAGCACTTCGGTGATCTGCCTGCCCACGTGGACAAGAGGATTTAGGGCATTCATCGGGTCCTGGAAGACCATCGTGATCTTCGATCCGCGGAGGCGAGCGAGTTCAGCCGATCCAACACGATCCCCGTGCCAAATGAACGTTCCGTTCACCACGCGGCCGGTAATCGGGATTAAATCCATTAGCGCTGCGGCCGTCACGCTCTTACCCGAACCCGACTCTCCAACAACCCCCAAGGTTTCACCCGCACCAATGCTCCACGAGACATCTTGGACGGCGTGCACGATTCCGCTCTCGGTGTCGAAGTCGACCGCGAGGTCCGCGACCGACAGCAAAATTTGGTGGTCTGCTTGGCCGCTGTCGAAACCTTCAGTCACGCCGACACCCCCTCCGTCCTAACCCGTCGCCGAGCAGCGAGAAGTTGCTGCTGTTGCGGGTCGGAACGGACCCGGAGCCAGCTCGCTACGAGGTTTAGAGCGACCACGGTGACCGCTAGGACAAGACCCGGGAAGAAGACCGTCCACCAGCCTTCACGAAGGTACGTCTGGTTCTCAGCCACCATTAGGCCCCAGGACACATTCGGGGATTGGATACCAAGCCCGAGATACGACAGCGATGCCTCGACGAGGATCACTCGCGCAAATTCGAGCATCGCCTGGGTCAAAATCGGTGCCATAAGATTGGGGAGTAAATGGCGGCGCATCAGACGAAGCGGTCCACATCCGGCCATTACCGCCGCGCGGATAAACAACTCCTCACGCAATTGCAGGACGTTGCCCCTGACGAGACGCGCGAAGATCATCCACCCGTAAATTGCGATAACGCCGATGATTACCGGGATGCTCGAACCGATGACGCTGATTATCAAGATGACCAGCAGTAGTCCTGGGAAAGCAAGTTGGGCGTCGGCGAGCCTCATCAAGACGGTGTCCACTCGGCCTCCGCGATAACCAGCAACGAGACCGACGGCGGAACCGAAGACGCCGGCGACGATCACCACGCTGAACCCGACAAGCAAACTAACTCGGGCTCCATAGATCACTCGAGAAAGCACATCCCGCCCAAGCGCATCAGCACCGAGCACAAAACTCCCGGTGCCGTCGCCAGACCACACCGGCGGAACCAAACGGTCGGATAGGGACACCTCCGACGGCGGGTGCGGGGCCAGCCATGGAGCAAGCACGCCGGCCAGCACTATGACCGCTATGAAAATACTCGCTGCGAGAGCGACCTTGTCCTCAGCAAGGGAGCGAATGAGTCGCCATCTTTTTTTTCTAATGCGTGCGGCCGCCGAGGCCGGAGAAGAGTCGTCTGACATGAGATCAGGAGATATTTACTCGCGGATCAATCATCTTGTAAATCACGTCAGCGATGGTGTTTACGACAACCACCACGAGGGCCGCCACAAACACGAGCGCCTGGAGCAGTACAATGTCCCGTTGAGTGACAGCCTGCACAGCAAGCCGTCCGATCCCCGGCCAAGCGAAGACCGTTTCGACAATCACGGCGTAGCCGGCCATTGCGAACGCCGATTCGTAGGCGATGAGAGTGACGATCGGTAGAAGAGCGTTGCGCAAGACGTGGCGGAACAGCACGTAGGAACGCCCCATGCCTTTCGCGCGAAGTGTCGTGACATACGGCCGGTTGAGTTGGTCCAACATTGACGAGCGGGTGATCTGGGCGATCCGGCCGCCACTGGTGAGAGCGAGAGTGAATGCAGGCAGAACAAGGTGTTCGGGTCCGCCACTACCTGATGTCGGCAGCCATCCAAGTTTCACCGAAAAGACGAAAATCAGCATCGATCCCAACCAAAACTGTGGCATCGACAGACCAAATAGGGATGCGCTCACCAGTATCCGATCAAGCCATCCCCCCGGCTTCAAACTCGCCGCCATTCCGAGGGGAACAAAAAGAACGACGGCCACCACCATCGACGCCGAGACCAATTGGAAAGTTGACGGCAGGCGCCCGATGACGACCTCTAATGCCGGGACCCCTTGCCAAAACGACTCACCGAAGTCAAGTCGCACCGCACCGGAGATGAATTCCCAGAACTGGGTCACAAGATGCTGATCAAGTCCAAGTGAGGCCTCGAGGCGGTCGTAGTCCTCCTGGCTCGCGCTGAGGGGGAGCATTATCCGGACAGGGTCTGTCAGCATTCGCGTCACAAAAAACACGGTGGCTGTAACGAGCGTCATGACCACCACCCCAGAGAGCAGCCGCCAGGCCAGGAATCGGATCAAATCTGCTACCTCCTCTCTTGCCGCGGAGCCACTCGGGGGCCACGTGGGACGACTCGGGCTGCGGGCATTTAAAATGCCCGCAGCCCAATCGTCAAACCGTCAGATGGATCACGAACTGGAGACGTTGTTCCAGTAGGTCTTCTCGAATTGTCCGAAGGACGGGATCAGGTCAATGCCATCAGCCACAGCTCCGACATCCTGACGGATCCAAGTGAATACGAACAGTGCCTCGTCGCATCCGATCTGGGAGAGCTCGTCCATAGCAGCGTCCCGCTCTGCTTCGTTGAGGGACGTCAGAGCCGTCTCAATAAGCGGATCGAGCCTGGTTTGGAGCTCCTCATCAAGCGCCGTCACCGGACCACCGCGCTTATAGAACAACCCGAGTTGTCGGGTGAAGCTGTTAAAAGCCTGATCAGACTCGCCGTACACGAAGCCAAGTTCGGGGTTGAAGATGTTGTCGAGGTAGGCATCAATCTCATCGTTATACAGATTGGTCTCAATTCCCACAGCGTTCCAGTAAGCCGCCATGGCCTCCTGGATCTCGCGGTCAGTGCCGTAGACGTTACTTGAACCGTAGAAATCCAGGACGAAACCGTCAGGGATGTCGACTTCTGCGAGAAGTTCGGCAGCCTTGTCCGGATCGTACGGATAGGCACTGAGAGAGTCGTTGTATCCGACGGCGCCCGGCGACACGACCTGACATTCGCTAATCGGGAACGCCCCACCAAATATGGCG
>JAQCBM010000116.1 GCA_027729865.1 Actinomycetota bacterium | reverse complement strand
ACCGGCACACCACCAACGCGATGCAGATCGGTCATGTGGAACTTGCCACCCGGCTTCATGTCGGCGAAAGGAGACGAAATGGCGTCAAAAGGAAACGAGTACCTTGGCTACGAGGTGCACGGCGATGACGTGAAGTCGCTCCGAGACGGTTTTGCCCACATCCAGATGCCACCCGAGCGATGGGACGCCGCACTTGAGATCGTTCAGGAGGTACTCGTCGCCAACGACGTGGCCAAGTTCTGCTGGTACAAACCTCCAGCGACCAACCAACTCTGCGGCTATTGGGATGACGCCGAGTTGAACATGATCTGGATCTCCCCAAGTGAGGTGCACATCAGCGCCCAGACCCCTCGACCACAGCGTGCGCCAACTATGCACCGGGACGGAGGCGCCGAGATCGGGTGGTTGCTGCCGGGCGCTACCTCGGGTTCGGGAGGCGGACATCAGCACCACAAAAAGGCCGCGCCGCTGTGTCCGACGTGTTCTATTGCCCTTGTCGGCTCAGAATGCTCCTACTGCGGGTTCACGCCGAGCTGAGCACGAGCACCTGAGGCGCCGTGCGCGGGGGCGACCGCCGAGGTCAGTTAGTCGTAACGCGGACAACGACCGTGATCATCGTGCTGGGCTCGCAGATACCCGCAGTTCTTGCACTCCTCCAACAGTTCGTCCAGCTCGATCTCCTCGGCAACGTCGCGGCGACCGCGTCGCGTTCCAGCGCGGTAAGCAAGCCATGCGCCCAACAGTCCCATACATCCTCCTGTTTCTGGCGAGTGCTCTGACTCACCCGATGCATCTGTCCCCCATGGGAACGACCTGCTGCGCCGATTTTGTGACGGCTCAGTCGCCGCACCAGTGAACGCGCTCAGTGTCGGAACGCAGGCTCAGTGCATCAGCAACGCCCTCTAGTGACTTCCGCCAAGTGCATCTACCGCCGATCGCAGCTCCCTCCCAGAGCGAAAGCGCTCGCGGCCAAACGCGCTGAGTCCGGCCGTTCTCTGGCCAGAGACAACTCCGTCCGAAACAGTTCCGGGGAACAGTTCAGCCATCGCGCTGCGCGACAGGGCCGCGAACAACCAAGCATCTGGATCAATGATTTCGTCGAGGGTGACTTCGGACTGAGCCCGGTTGAGCCAGGCGAACACGTAGAGGTCACACCAATACCCGTACCCATCGCCCACCGGGAGCCACTCGCCCTCGGCGCCACGAGATGGAGACCACGCGTGGGCCGTTCGCGCCACCGCGAACCTAGGACTGATGCTCACCGATTGCTTGACCGAAATTCGCGTGCCACTCCGATCCTGAAGGTCGAAGTACGACCACTGGGGCACCCGCTCCGAAATCTCAAGAAAGTGCGCGACGAGATGCTCTGCCCACGAGCCCCGAAGCATGTTGTCATCGACCAGCGACTCCACCTGCTTCTCGGTCCACGCCGCGACCAGGCCGCGCCGCGAATTCGCGCTTACTCGAGCCACACGTTTGCCAGTGTGGTCGGCAATGCCACCCGCGGTGCCTCGGAGGTAGCAGTAGTCAGAGCTCGATGACCTCGGCCTGCGTCATTGGAAGGAAGTCCAAGATCCGGCGACCTCCCCCATGCGCATTCGGGACAGTCACCTGGTCGATGGTGTCCCCCTCCACCTTCTTGACGGTTCCATCGGCCAGCCTCACACCGAGTGCCTGCCCCTCGTAGGGGCGGTTATTTTTCGGATGAACTGCGGACCGCAACTGGTGCCGTGATTTCACGTCTCCACACCTATGGACATCGTCAGCGATCAGCGCGGGAGGCCGCTGCTCACGGACCTTCGATGCAGGCTTCGACGCTCTCGTCTGCGACGGCAGCGCCGGGGACTTGGTCTGCGAGGGCAAGGCAGGGGATTTTGTCTGTGACGGCGGCACCGGAGATTTCGTCTGTGAAGGGAGAGCCCCACGACCATTTGCTTCACTTGATGCCATCATTTACTCCTCATCCGATTGACTCTCGCATTGTAATGAGCTCATTCCCCAACGCATCATGGGCCGAAAGCGTGAGGACACCGGATTTGTCGACAAACCACTGGACGTCGATTTCCTCGTCATTAGTCGATGGGCCCGCCGGGAGCACGGCAAGGTGAGGCTCCAAGGTCACACAGTCGTCGAGAGCGCCTTCACCACGTAGCAAGGAGAAGCTGATGGCGTCTTCGCCGCTGGGCACGTAATAGGTGCGGTTCACCGGCCCGTAGGGGAGGTTTGATCCTCGCGGAACCAAGACATGCGCCTCCTCAAGACCTCCCTTGGTTGTCAATAGAGAGATCGGATAGGGCATGAGTTGCTCCAACTCCGGCAGCGGAATGTCAATGATTTCGGCGGCCTCATCCTCCCGATCAAGATCGGCGATCGCGGCTCCCCGGACGACAGCGAGCGTCGGACTGACGCTTCCGAACTTCCCTTGCATCGCGCTCGGCGGGCGTCCCTCAAAGAGATCAATCAAGGAGTTCCGGATCTGGCTGAGCTGTGATGACCCCCCGACCATGAAGTAGGTATCGATATCTCTGGCTACCAAGCCCGCCTCATCGAGCGCCTCCTGCACCGTCTTCATCGCGCGCTCCGCGGTGGGGCTAACAACGGCGGCAAAATCAGCCGAGCTAAAGCTCACATCAAAGGGCTGCCGCCCGGATGGACACCAAATGGTGCTCCTCACAACTCTGTCCTCATCCCGAGCCTGATGACCTGAGAGGAACTTCTTTGCCTCATCGACTTCCAGGAAGTTCAGCTGTCGCGCCTTGCGCCGATCCTCGTCCGAGTACGTGAACTGTTGACTCTGTTCTCGCTTCGCGATCAGGGCGTCAGCGAGATCGTCAGTGACCTGGCGACCGGCAGCGCCAGACCCAGTGACTGCGAGTTGATGAAGGAATGGGCCGGTGTCCCGGATCTCAACCTCTCGAATCGACACGTCCAGGGTCCCACCGCCCATGTCAAAAACGAGCACCCGTTGGTCAGCGAACTCCGCGAGGTCTCCGATCGACATCAGTACGGCATCTGGTTCGTGAATGATGTCAAGGGAATCAAACAACGGCTGCGATCCCATTGCCGCGCTTCGAAGAAGGCTCCGATAATCCGTGTCGAACTCCTGATGGGCAGGGACCGTCACGACAGCACGAGAGCACGTCATCCGAAGATGTCGCTCCAAGCATTCCTTGAGGAACCCGAGCAGTCCACGCACCAAGTCCACGGGTTCGACGACCACTTCGAGCCCGTCCAGTCGCAGTGGTTCATTCTCACGAAGCAGGAGTTTGAAGTTGGAGACGACTCGTGACGCGTTGAGAGGATTTCGGCGTTGGCGAACTGCCGCGGAACCAAAGTCCATCTGCCCATCAGGATGCACATACACGGCACTGGGAATCTCGGTCGAGCCGCCGAGATCTCTCGCTTCTTGGAAGTCATAACGGCCGCTGCTGATGTCGACCCGCGACACCGCCGACATCGAAGTTCCGAGATCAATACCAACGCCGAAGTGACGCTCAGTCAATTGGTTCACTTCCCTTCACGCTCTCATCAACCTCAGTAGCTCCCGAACTTGGCTCGTCCACCGCTGCCTCCACGAGTGCCTTAAACACCCGCCGCCCAGACTTTTCATCCACAAGTCCCGCATGAATCACGCGAACTTCCGCACCAAGATCAACGGGGTCCACTGGCTGGTGATCGACCGGATCGAAGGCGATCGACGAGCCGTTGTCAAGGTTGTCGCGCCGAAGACCGAGCCGGCTCAGAACTTGCTCTAGGTAGTCCTCGAGGTCGGCGAGCATTGTTCGCCGCGGTGCCCTACCACCCGGTCGATTCCGTTCGGTTGCGAGCAATCGGAGGGAGCGAACGAGTGGGTAAGCAATTTCCTCCACGATCGTCTCTTCAAAGGCCGTGTCGTTTCCTGGGTCAGCAATTGCCTGAATCACCAGACTCTCCGGGAACTGAAGAAATAGTCTAGGTCTCGCGGAACGCACGCGGCTGTTGAGGAGTGCAGCGGCCACCCGCCCGACTGCGTTCGCGTTGATTGGCTCAACGAGCGACTCGGTGAACTCCGTACCACGAGCACTCAACCAGATCTCGTCGTCGTCCACGAGGCATTCCACATAGTTCGGATCCAGCCGGAATCGACGAACGGAGGCGGCAAGCAGCAGCGCGAAATCCCAGTCGGCGCGATGGTCGATTGGGTAAGAGCTCCGAACTGCAGCCCAACTTGATGCCAGCGCCGAGAACTCATCCATGTCGCTGACGTCGGTGATCTCTGGTGCTTGACCATCGTGATCGTGGCTACTCGCCGTCGGCGTCGAGTCGCTTGACGATCTGCTTTGGCGCGGCTCAGTTCCCTCAGTTTCGGTGCGGATGATGCCGAGCGCTGGTCCAATCAAGTTGTCGTGGATGAGTCCCTTGTTGATGTCGGATCGTTGCGCCAGACGCGCGACCAACGGAGCCCAGCGGGCGAGAGTGCCAGACGCGAACCTGGCTTTGAACGGGAAGAGCGCCTTTAGGCATCCGTCGTAATCAAGTGCGCCTCGGCCAGTGAACACGCACGCTTCGAGCACCCTGGTAAAGAGTCCGTCAAAGGATGAATCGCTCAGGTCGGCTCCCGCTTTCCTCTCATCCGCTAGGGCGCGATTCAACCCATCGACATCATCACGAATACGGGCCTCGCCGTCGATTTCGAACTGTTTGAGTTCCGGTGACATCACTGGAGTTTCCGGGTGAGAGGGACGTTGAAGACTACGCGCTGATCGTGGTCGATGTGAAAGTTCCTGCGGCGTTGAGGCCACCAACTCTCGAGTGCCCGACAGTCCGGATCCCGAATCCAATCTCGGAAGTGATCACCGGTGACTATCTCTGAATGTTCGGGGTCTCTTAGGAAGTACTTGATGATGTGTGGGTCTGCATGCTTTTCGATTCGCGACACTCGGTAGTCGTTGACCCATGTCTGAAGCTGCTTCTTGTCCTGCTCGGACAGTTCAAATTTCGTCCTCGCGTCAACGAAGACTCTGACGTCCAAATACCCGGCGTCGCGGAGCTGGTTCCATGCGTCTTCGAGGTGCGCGAATTTCGGCTGTACTCCAGGTGCCCGCTCACGCGCACCCCACATCACATTCGATCCATCAACGACCGCGCGCGTTGTGCCGCCGCGCGCGAGTACCGCTCGCAGACTCTCGGGGCACAGCGCGAGGTGATGCTCAAAGAAGCGGCCGATCTCGGCGAGGTCAAGGGATTGCAGTAGATCAATCCCCCCTCGCCTAATGACCTCAGCCAGTGCGGTTGCGTAGGGCCCCGCTCGTCGGTTGGCGTCAGCCTTCAAGAGCAAACTGACCGCGACGTCGCTCTCTTCACAGCGCGAGCACGCGTTGGCGAACAGATCTTCGCGCCCCTCCCATGGGAGACCGGCGAACTTGCGGTCCGGTAAGGCCAAGAGCATCTTTGCGAGCTCGGTCCGCAGCGCATGTCTCAGGTTTGGCTCCAAGAACAAACCGAAGATCATCCATGGGGACTCGTCGATCTCGGCGCGCAGCGGGCTCAACATGCGGGGTTTTCCCGACTCTGGATGTTCAAGCACTGACGCGATCGCCACCGCCGCCGCCAACGCCGTGGAAGGCGCTTCTCTCGGCGCAGGTAGCCCGCTCGGGCAGGACCGTATCCACTTCTGGTTCAAGTCGACAGCCAGCGGCGCGAACCGGACGATCTCGAAACGGATTCGCTCACGGGCCCACTCAGGCGGCTTCTTGTTCAACAAGAGTTCAAGTCTCTTGACACCTTCTGCCAACCGGCCGCGGATCAACGCATTCACGGCGAGCTGCGTGTCGTACTCCCACCAGCCGGCTTCGTCACGTCCGCCACGGAGCGATTTTGACTCCACGAGATTGGATGCACGGAGGTCGGCTGTCTTGAGGGCCAGCTCAAGCGCCTTCCATCCCACCTGCAAACGAAGCTCGCGTTGGAGCCACGCCGCTAGGTGGCGGTCAGGCGACCATTGAGAGGCAATGAGCTCTGCCGCCCCACCGAACGACGCTTCCTCAATGAAGAGCAGCCCCATGTCGTCGCCGACGGGACACACCCGCTTGACCAGACTCCACCGCTGGTCGTGAGGCCCGAGATACGTCATGTCGGTGATTGCCTCAAGGGCGTCCAACAGCAACTCATCAGGCAGCGAGTAGAGGACCTGAATTC
>JAQCBM010000115.1 GCA_027729865.1 Actinomycetota bacterium | reverse complement strand
CGTTCGTACGTGCCCGCAAGACTTTGGGCGATGGCTCGGACACCTCCCGAATCCGTCGCCAGCAAGCGTTCTTGTCATCCATGGCGCGAACCGTGTTGTCCAGCGACATCCTGCTGAACCCAGCCTCGCTCCTCGGAGTCTTGAATGCGGCAACCGAGAACCTCACCGCCGATCCGCAACTGGCGAACATCGAGAACTTGCGCGATCTCGCTTTGAGTCTGCGGAATCTGCGCCCGAAGGACATCACCTTCACCACCATGCCGTGGAAGCAGTCCGGCGATGGCGCGACGGTTGTGATGGCTAAGAAGCGCGCTAGTCCACTGTGGGATGCGATCGCGAACGACACCTCGTGGCCGCCCAAGGCCAACGCCGATCAGCCGTTGCTTCGCAAGGCACCCGAGGAAATCCGTGTTGAGATCATCAACGCCACCGGACTGCCCGGTACCGGCAAGCAGGCCAAGAAGGCATTGACCGACGAAGGCTTCAACGTGGTCAACGTCAAGAAAATCAAGGACG
The DNA here is from genome assembly GCA_027729865.1 of Actinomycetota bacterium. Taxonomy (GTDB): domain Bacteria; phylum Actinomycetota; class Actinomycetes; order S36-B12; family S36-B12; genus S36-B12. The sequence goes on along the minus strand of JAQCBM010000115.1, from coordinate 5,726 downwards.
CCAAACTCAGCGAGTATCCATCGGAGAACACCGTCTGGTTCGACCCCGCCTGGGACACTTCGGCCAAGACTTTGATCTACAGCACCGGCTTTGAGAACACCGAAGAGATCGAGGGCCAAGGCAGCACCATGCGGGTAGTCATCACCGAACCCCTCGCGTCGGTCCGCTCGGTGTCCATCAGTGAAGCGAGCAAGGATCTCACCGCGAACGTCAATACTGGCGACGAGAACTTCTGCGCTTCCTAGATCACCGGTGGACGTCCGGCCTTCGACATCTTCCACACGGTCTTCCACGCTATGGGTCGTCGATTATTCGGATCGTCACGAATACCCTCACGCAATCCCGTGAACCAGGCACCCAAGGCCTGCCGGTTACGAACCCGCGCCACCGTGAGCGCCACCCAACTGCCCACATACACGGGTTCGAGGACCACTGGAAGGTTGCGCTTGGCTAACCACACTCGGTTACGTGCATTCATCCGATAGAACTCTTCATGGCGCAGCGGATTGATGACCGGGTGATGGACCACAAGATCCCCGGCGTACCAACATGTGAACCCGGCATCCCACACGCGCCATACAAGATCGATGCCTTCGTGGCCGTAAAAGAACTCATCGGGCCAACCGCCGGCTGCTTCGAATGCTCTGCGACGAATCGCCGTGGCACCTTCCCATAGCGTGGTGGCATAACTGGAACGCGTGCGATCCCCGACAAATAGTCGCGGGACCCAGCGCCCCGGAGGCGTGGCGCCGGATGCGTCCTCTACGCGCGGCTGGATCAAGCCGAGCGCGGGATCGGAATCGAATCGTCCCTTGACCGATGCCAGGAAATGCGGATCGGGAATCGAGGCATCGTCGTCCAGGAAGAACAGAAGATCGCCGTCCACGAGCGGCACGCCTGCGTTGCGCCCAGCCGGAATTCCCACATTCTCGGTCAACCCCAGGGTCGCTACGCCAGATGGAAGTCCAGTTGGCTCCCAGCCATTGCCCACGACCACAACGTCCACGCTCACGTCCCGTTGCGCCAAAACACTGTCGATTGCCGTGCGCAGATCCTCGGGGCGCTTCCCCATCGTCAAGATGACAACGCCGAAGTCGGGCTTCATGCGCGCAACTTGTTCGAGGACAAGATGGCCACCAGATGGCCCACGATCGTGACAACCCCAAGGATCGCCAGCGCGGCCACCAACACCCTCGTTGCCGCGAGGTCGCCCACGAAGGCGTCGATGATTCCCGCCCCCAGGGCGAGCAACGTCAGTTCGACGGAGTGGTACGCGCGGTAGAACGGGAAAAACCGAGCCAGCGATCGCAGTCGGCGTACGCCTGACACCTGCGGCGTTCCGACAGTCTTCGTGTCCGCGAGCTTCGGTAGATCGTTATACGCACGCGACACGTGCACCATGTCATTGAGCGACTTGTTGAACAGCACCAGCACCGCAAGCAGCGCACCGATCAGTGGCCAGGGTGTTTCGAGCCAGCCGGCGTCGGGGAAACCGGCAGCGCGCAGACCTAGTGCGATCGGTATCAGACCTTCGGTCACGTAGTGACCGACCCGATCCAAGAAGACACCCTTGGGGGAGGACGTTTGCCGCCAGCGGGCAACTTCGCCGTCACAGCAATCCCAGAGCATCTGCATCTGCCCGAGGATCGCTGCGAGAAAAACCCCCGGCAGTCCGGGAATCAATAGCGCGAATGCTGCGCCCATACCGGTGAGGATCATCAACGCGGTAACACCGTTGGCGGAAATGGGTGTGCGCAGCAAGAGCCGCGTCAGGTACGGCGAGATACCGCGCAGATAGACGTCGGCAACCCAGTGTTCGGAATTCGCGCGCATGCGAACGGCATCCGGTTGGCACACCGCTCGCACCTGGGCAACGCTCGGCCGCTCCGGTCGGGCCTGCTGCTCACTCATCGACTACTCCTGAGCCACTGGACGGACGCCACTCCCGCGAACCATAGGACCCACCAGATGACAAGCACGCTCAGTGCCGGTTGCCACGCCGCCGCGAGAACAACAACGACGATCACGAGCAGGCGTCCATCCCAGCCGAATCCCAGCCACGTCAGCCACCGTGGGGGTGCGGCTCCCTGAAGGGATCGGTACATGACGTCGTAGTGGTGATAAGCGATCGCGAAAACCATCCAAAACGCGATAACCGTGTTGGGCGCGCTTCCCAGCACGAGCAGTAGCGCAATCCCGGCGAGCTCGATCGCACGAAGGAGCACCGGAGCGCTCCACCCGAATCGGCCCGTGAGATTCGGGCTCACGGCAGGCATCACGCGAGCAACGAGCGATGCAAGTGGACCGGCGTCAAGTTGCGTGCGCAAGACCCATGGGCCGTCCGCCGGCGTCGCACCCGACCAGGTCAGCGTGCGAGCGATCCGACCCACCGCTACGTAGGAGAGGGCGAAGGCCGCAGCGATCAGCAGACCTCCCAGCGCCCACGCTGGTCCGGCGAGGATCGCGAGCACGCTGATGAGCAGCCAGCGCTCCCCGATCGGCATGTGGATGACCTTCTTGAACCAGCGCACTGCAGACCGACGATTCATCCGCGCGGAGGCGTCCATCGCTGCCGACAAACCTCCACGCTCGACGCCCCGCCCATCGTTGCGCTCGCGTATGTTCGCTGCAGGAACCGTGGCCTCACGCAAACGTTGAATCCGTGCGAAGTCGTAGTCCCACACGTGCCGAGTGGTCTGCAACACGATCAATGCGATCGCGATCCACCACACGTCCAATCCGAAAACAGTCAGATCCATCCGCGTGGCACCGATCGCCAACCCCGCGTACGCCGCGAATTCCTTGACCCGATCAGTCGATGCATCCAGCCATGCACCCAGGGACGTGAACCTCCGAGTTGCTCGGGCTACTTCGCCGTCCACACAATCGACGATCAAGCTCACCTGTAGAAGCACAGCACCCGCGGCGATCCACGCCCACTGCCCTGTAGCGAACAACGCCGCTGCCGCAATACCGATGAGGAAGGACAGCATCGTGATCGCGTTTGGACTCATACCCAACCGCAGCGCAAATCGCGTCAAGGGCTTGGAAACCTTGCGCACAACAAACGTCGAGTAGAAGCCGTCGTCTACCCGATTAGCGAGAAGGCCAGCAATTCTCTGCTCGGAGATGGCCGCTACTTCGGCACGTGCCGACTGCAGGTCCGCTGGGGAACGAAACCAGGGAACATCCACGATGTTCACCCCGCGCACCGGAACCTGCCCGCGTACGAGTGCCACCAGCACAGCCTCGACCAGCTCCTCGGCAGATAGCGAAAACGCGCCGTGGTCCATCGCCGCCTGCAGATCGGCGATGGCCTCACGCGCGCGGGGCGCATCTGCAGGAGCGATGACCAGCGCACCCACGCTGCAGTGCGTGGCGCCTTCGACTGCGTGAAAACTCGTACCAGCGGAGACGATCCGGTGGTGCCGGATGACTAGATCTCCGTGCGGATCGGGTGCCACCAGCGCGGTGGTTGCGGCGAACGGATCGTCGGTAACCGGCGCGAGAGCGCGGTCAGGAACCACTAGATCCCCAGCTAGGACCGCGACCGAGGCTTGCCCGTCGAGGGCGGCGATCAACTGATCGAGTCGGCCAGTCTCGGCACCGAGCCTGACAGCGACACTCACGCGTCGGTTTTCCGCAGCAGCGAGCGCACCCCGTCTTTACGGGTTTGCCGCCACAACTTCCCAGCCAACTCACGTGACGTGGGCTCTTCCTTGCTGGCTTCGATGACAGCGACGATCGCCTCGACGGCTGCGTCGATCGGCATTTCCGCGGGAGGGGTGTCTGGCGTGTGCGTGCCATGAATGCGAACTGCCAGTGCATCGAGGTTGCCGTATACGTTCACCCCGAGATCTTTGATCGTCTCAACGGATGCGGCACCTTCCTTGGCCGCCGCGTCCAGCGCCCACTCGGGCGTAACCAACCGGGGTTCGCTCGCATCCGGTTCCCGACTTTCCACCATCTGGAGCGCCACTCCTCGCCGAACGAGTTTGACGTAATCGGTCCACTGCATCTGCTTCTTCACACGCTTGTTCAAACGAACCAGGAGTTCCGCCTCGGCCGCCGTCATCGAACGATTGCTGGTGAGATTCATTCTGTTGACCAATAGGTCCTCGGGCACACCGAGCATCTGCGCGAACGCGTGAAACTGGGCACTGAGGTCCACGTCTTCCAGCACCAAGACGTTCACGTTCTTCGCACCCACGGCATTGGCCCAGCGAGTCACCACTGCGCCATGGTCATGCCGACGCCAGAACGTGGGTGAGATCTTCGACGCGCCCGGATTCGCGAACACGTCTTCCAGCCACTTCTCGTACTCCGTGGTCAGGCCGTACTTCAAGTACTGCTGCCACGACGACGGCAGTAACTTGCCGAGGTTACGAAGGGTGACGACAACGGTCACTTTGTCTGACCCGCCGAGGGCCTGAATGGTCTCGCTTGCCTTATCTGCGGGAGCCTCGCAGAAGAACTCGCTACTAATCACAACGCGGCCGTTGTGTTTCTCGGCTCGACGCACCAGTGCGTCGAAGTGACGCCTGTCCATCACCGAACCACCACGCGAGTTCCAGCCCCAGGGTCGCCCAAGAAGCGCCAAGGCCGCGCGATGCTGGGCCTGCAATTTGCCGGGGTAGCGAACACCATGCGTGAGCAGATCATCACGGGCATCCGCCAGAGCCGCTTGAATCGCAGTGGTGCCGGTCTTGTGGACGCCCACATGAAGTAGCACGCCATCGTCGGCGATCCTCGGCACCGGGGGAAGGAGAGGTGCCTGCTTCGACATATCGGGCAGCCTAGTTGCCGATCAGCGCAACTTCGGCGCGACTACGCCGTGCCTTCCCCTGTCTCCTTCGCCGCTTTGCGCAACTCCCGTACAGCCTCGATCGCTTCCTCGATCGCTGCATCGACAACGAGCCGACCCTCGGAGAACACCAAGCCGCGCTCACAGAATTGGCGCACCTGCTTGGGTGCGTCGGTAGCGATCAGGAAGGTCGCACCTGCACTTCGCAGCCCTTCCACATGCGCCCAGCACTCCTCCCGGAACGGCTTATCTCCCACCACGATCGTGCGGTCGATTGCATAAGCCCGAGCATCGACCGACATGGCGATAGACCAGGCGAGTTTCTGCCGAACGAGGGCGGGTGCTGCACCCAGATATCGATCCACGGATGCACTCACACCCGACTTCTCCACGATCGTTGGCAAGTGGTGCTCCACCTGCGCAGGTGTCATGCCCAAGAGACCACCGACCAGATAGATGTTCTGGCGGATCGAGTATGTGCGCTCGAAGGATCGCGCCACTTCGATCATCGGCACGATCGCCTCGCGTCGACGCACGTGTCCTTCGTCTGGGCGCAGCGTTCCGGCGATCAAACGCAGCAGTGTTTGTCGGCCAGGTCCGGTGGAACCGAATATCGCCACGGACTCACCCGGGCCGACCCGAAACGAGACATTGGTGAATAACTCGATCTCTTCACGCCGCGAATCACCTGCGATGCGGCGCAATCGCTGCCGACGCCCACTTCCCTTGCGCCGCCGGCGGCGAGGCATACGCATGGTCACATCCGAAAACTCAACAACGGCCTCGAGTTGCGAATCAATCGGAATGCGTGCCACGTCACACCTCCTTCAGGATTCGGTTCTCGAGGCGACGGAAGGTCAATACGCCGGCAACGAAGATGATCAAACACAGACCCAGAGAAATTCCATAGCCGGCAGCCGAG
>JAQCBM010000114.1 GCA_027729865.1 Actinomycetota bacterium | reverse complement strand
GCCCATACGGAGGCATCTTCGGTTCTACCGGAGGACTTTTCGAGGAGTTCGGCTCGACCCGCATCGTCGACACACCCATCTCCGAGACGGGATTCATCGGCGCCGGCATCGGGGCAGCTGCCGAAGGCATGCGCCCGGTCGTCGAATTGATGTTCGTCGACTTCTTCGGGGTGTGCTTCGACCAGATTTACAACCACATGGCGAAGATCCACTACGAGTCCGGCGGCAACGTCAAGGTGCCCATGGTGATCATGACCGCGGTGGGCGGCGGTTACTCCGATGCCGCGCAGCACTCGCAGTGCCTGTGGGCCACGTTCGCGCACATGCCGGGGATGAAGGTCGTGGCGCCGTCGAATCCCTACGACGCCAAGGGATTGATGATCTCGGCGATTCGCGATGACAATCCGGTGATCTTCATGTTCCACAAGGGTGTGATGGGTCTGCCGTGGATGGCCAAGAACCCGCGCTCGATCGGTCCGGTGCCCGAGGAGGAGTACACGGTTCCGATCGGCAAGGCCGCGATCGCCCATGAAGGGTCGGACGTGACGGTGGTGAGTGTGTCTATGTCCGTGCAGCACTGCCTCGACGTCGCAGAGGAACTAGAGGGCACCACGAGCGTGGAGGTGCTGGACCTTCGTTCGATCGTGCCATTGGATCGCGAAGCGATCCTGACCTCGGTTGCCAAGACCGGGCGCCTGGTGATCGTCGACGAGGACTACAAGTCGTTTGGTCTCAGCGGTGAAATCGTTGCAACGATCGCGGACAAGGACCCCGGTTTGCTGAAGAAGCCGGTCGAGCGCGTGTGTTACCCCGATGTTCCGGTTCCTTACGCGCGAGTACTCGAGTACGAAGCACTGCCCACCCGCGACAAGATCAAGGCGGCAATCGCGAGGGTGACTGCATGAGCCAAACCATCACTTTCCCGGAGATGTCGAATGATCCCGAAGCCGAGGGGGTGGTCGCCACCTGGTTCGTCCAGACCGGTGAGACCGTCAAGGCAGGTCAGGTCATCGCCGAGGTCATGGTGGACAAGGTCTCGGTGGACATCGAAGCACCGATCGACGGGGTGGTGACTTGCCTGGTCGAGGAAGAAGGTGTGGCGAAACAGGGCCAAGAGATAGCCAGGATCGACTAGCAAAGGCAGCGGCCCGCAGTAGCGTCCGGTCATGACCGACATCGATTGGGACGCGCTGCGGGCCGCAGCTGCACTCGCCCGCGACTACGCCTACGCCCCGTACTCCCAGCATCCCGTTGGTGCCGCTGCGTTAACCGACGACGGCCGCATCGTCTCCGGCTGCAACGTGGAGAACGCATCTATCGGCGTCACGCTGTGCGCCGAATGCGGTCTGGTGAGCGAACTCGCCAAGACCAGTCCACCTGAGCGCAAGTCCCGGCTCGTGGCCTTCGCGTGCGTGGGACCCAACCCCGGACCGCTGCTGCCGTGCGGCCGGTGCCGGCAGTTGCTGTGGGAACACGGGGGGCCTGATCTGCTCATCGATCGTGCGGGCGGACCCACACCACTGTCCGTGCTGTTGCCCGATGGATTCGGTCCGGAGGACCTTCCCGGTCATCGCTAGCCTGCACCTGTGACGAGTGCAGCCCTCGGCGTCATCGCCGGAACCGGTTTCTACAACCTCGATGATCTGAGCGACCCGCAAGACATCACCGTCGAAACGATTTACGGACCCACGCGTGCGCGGGTGGGTTCGCTGCATGATCGACGCACGGTGTTCATCAGCCGTCACGGTTACGACCATTCGGTGCCCCCGCACATGGTCAACTACCGCGCCAACATCCAGGCGATGCTCGATCTCGGTGTGACCGAGATCCTCGCGGTGAACGTGGTCGGTGGCGTTGGTACCAACGCAGGTGATCTTGTCATCGTGGACGATTTCATCGACTTCACCAAGGCGCGTCCGATCACCTTCTTCGACGGCTCCACGCCCGAGGGAGTGGTGCACATGGACATGGGCGATCCGTATCACCCGCGCTTGCGGCACGCCTGGAAGCAGGCGGCGGACAACCTCGGGGTGAGCGTGATCGATCACGGCATCTACGGCGCGTACGAAGGTCCGCGGTTCGAAACGAAAGCCGAGATCCGTCTCGCTGCTGCTGCAGGGGTAACCGTGGTCGGCATGACCGGAGTTCCCGAGGTGGTGCTTGCGGTGGAACGCGATCTGCCGTACGCCAGTTTGTGCATCGTGGCCAACCCGGCCGCCGGTCAGGGCACCGATCCGATCACTATCGAGGACGTGCAGGCGGTTGTCTCCGCCGGCGCAGCAACCGTCACTCGAGTTCTCTCCGAAGCAGCGAGGTTGCTCGCGTGACGCACGTCCACACACTCGTCACCAACGCGCGGTTCGTCCTGACATGTGATGAGCAGCGCACAACTTTGGAGAACGCTGCTGTCGCGATTAACGACGGCCGGATCGTCGCGGTCGGCGACATCGTAGATTTCACTGCGGACCACACCATCGATGCGACCGGCTGCATCGTGCTCCCCGGGCTCATCAACTTGCACACTCATCTACCGATGACCCTGCTGCGTGGTGTCGCTGAGAATGTTGACCTTCAAGGGTTCCTCGAACGCGTCTGGGCGGAGGAAGCGCGCATCATGGGGCCAGAGGGCACATTCCTCGGTGCCAGGCTCGGAGCGCTTGAAGCACTGCTCGGTGGCACCACTACAGCGCTGGACATGTACTTCCACCCTGAAGCCGCGCACCGTGGTGCAGTGGAGGTGGGCATGCGCCACGCCATCGGACCGGTCTTCTTCGACTTCCCGGGCCCTGACGGCCTGGAGTGGAGTGAACGCATCGAACTCACTCGCTCCTGGCCGCAGACACTCGATGACATCGGCGGCCCGCACGTCCCGCGGTATCTGATGCCGCACAGCCCGCTCATCGTGAACCCCGAACACCTCCTACAGATCAACGAACTTGCCCGGGAGATCGATGCACGCGTCAACACCCACACGTCTGAGAACGACAAGGAGAACGCAGACACCATCGCAGCGCACGGCGATCGGCCAACTGCGCTACTACGCGACTCAGGGTTGCTCGACGATCGCATCACGCTCGCGCACTGCGTTCGATTGAACGACGACGACCGCGCCGCCATCGCGTCGGCAGATGCTTCCATCGCCCACAATCCCGGCTCGAATCTCAAACTCGCCAGCGGTGCGATGGATCTAGTGGGATACCGCGACGAGGGCATCACCGTGGGGCTGGGCACGGACGGCTGCTCCTCCAGTAACGACCTCGACATGTTCGCGGTGCTGCGTCTTTCTGCCAACCTGGCCCGTCTGGTGCACCACGATCCGGCTGCGATTAGCGCCGAGGACATCGTCCGCGCTGCCACCATCGACGGTGCGCGCGCCCTCGGAATGGTCGACCGCATTGGCAGCATTGAGGTGGGCAAGGAAGCCGACCTGATCATCGTCGATACGGCCGTGCCGCACCTCACGCCGCTGCACGATCCCTTCACTGCACTTGTGTACGCCGCTGGTCGAAGCGATGTGCGTGATGTGTTCGTGGCTGGGGAGCAGGTGATTGCGGATAGGCGACCGACCAAGGTCAATCTCGTCGAGGTGATGGAAGCAGCGCGAGCACACGTGGAAGGTCATGATGTGGACGACAACTCATGAGCCCGACTGACCTACGGGAGATGACGGCGCAGCAGATCATCGACGCGCTGCACCTGGAATACCTCGAAGGTGAAGGGTGCTGGATCTCGCTTGTGTGGCGAACCGAAAACGCGAACGCGATTTATGCGCTGATCACCCCCGAGGACTTCAGCGCGATGCATCAGGTTCCCGAAGACGAAGCCTGGACACACATCGCCGGCGCACCAGCGCACATGCTGATCTTGAACCCTGACGGATCGCACGACACCATCACGCTCGGCACCGATATCGCTGCAGGACAAATACCGCATCACCGAATCCCCGGTGGCTGCTGGCAGGGCACCCTCACAACCGGGGAGTGGACGTTGGTGTCGTGTGTGCTCTCACCACCGTTCTCCGCATTCGAGCTCGCCACTGATGAGACCGACCTATCGATGTGGGTCGCCGCAGAGCACGACATCGCTGAACGAATGAGGACATCGACATGAGCGAGCGGAAGGTTGTACTGATCACCGGAGCTTCACGCAACCTCGGAGCTGCGATAGCCCGCGGCTGCGCGAAGGATGGCTGGAACGTTGCGGTGCACTACCGAAGAGCTCGCGAGCAGGCCGAGACACTCACGGCAGGGCTCCGCTCGCAAGGCACCGAGGCGATAGCAGTGCAGGCGGATCTGGCCGACGATGCCACGAGCGCTCAGCGCGTCATCAACGAAGTCGTCGACCACTTCGGTCGACTGGACGGACTTGTCAACAACGCCGCGGACCAAACCACCGCTCCGCTGGGCGACCTCACGGACGACGATTGGCAGCGCATGCTGCAAGCCAACGTGATCGCCACCACGCGCCTCGTACGCGCAGCGTTGGGGGCGCTCGCTCCAGGTGGCAGCGTTGTCAATGTCTCATCCGTCGAAGCATCGTCGGCGTTCCCCAACCATGCGCACTACGCCGCAGCCAAGGCAGGGCTCGAATCGTTCACCCGATCGCTGGCCCTCGAGCTCGGACCGAAAGGCATGCGCGCCAACGCGGTTGCCCCGGGACTGATCGAGCGCGAGGGCCTGGAAGCTGCCTGGCCCGAGGGTCACGCGTGGTGGAGCAGCGTCGCGCCCAATGGCCGTCCGGTCACCGCCGATGAAGTTGCCGCGGCCGTCGCGTTCCTCGTCGGCGACCAGGCATCGGGAATCAACGGTGTCGTGTTGCCGGTCGATGGCGGTTGGTCGGCGAGCGCGCGAACTACGTTCTGAACACATGTAGTCACACGAGCAACAGCGGTAACACTTGTGATGTCGTGAGTGTTACAAGTTGGTACCGGACTGGTACGAACTACGTGGCACCTTCCGTTCGGTTACCCCACCCGATTAGTGTCCGCCCATACGAATCTTCGCGACGCTCGCTCACGCTCTCGGGTGTGATCAGGCGACGACGAAGTCCCGACAGAAAGGCATGTGCATGCATCGCAAGCTATTGGTCGCCGGCTTCGCCGCCGCGGCATTGGTGCTCGCCGGTTGCAGCAGCGACTCCGGTGGCGACGCCGCCACCGAGACTGCTGCCGAGGAGACAGTCGCCGAAGAAGCGGCCGAGGAGCCCATGGAGGAGGAAGTCGTCGAAGAGGAAGCGGCGGCTGCCGTCACCACCGACGACAGCAATTGCGCGGCTCCTGAGAACTACTGCATCGGTCTGGTGACCGATACCGGCAAGGTCGACGACAAGTCGTTCAACCAGGCCGCGTGGGATGGAACGCAGCTGGCAGCGGAAAAGGTCGGGGGCTTCGCGAAGTTCATCGAGACCACCGATCCCAAGGACTACGCCAACAACATCGGTCAGTTCGCAGCAGCCAACTACGACACCATCGTGACCGTGGGATTCTTGATGGCCGAGGCGACGATCGCCGCCGCTGCTGAGTACCCCGAGATCGACTTCGTCGGCGTGGATCAATTCCAGGGCGAGACCATCCCGAACCTCACCGGCCTGGTCTTCAACGAGGATCGTGCGGGCTACGCCGCGGGGTACCTCGCGGGCCTGATGACCCAGACGAACAAGGTCGGAGCGGTGCTCGGTACCGACACCGTTCCCCCGGTGAAGTTGTTCGGTGAGGGCTACAAGGTCGGAGCCGAGGCAGCCAACCCGGACGTCGAGGTCACGCTCGTCTACCACGAGCCGAACAACGCATTCAACGATCCTGAGTGGGGTGCAGCGGAGTCTCGCAAGCAACTCGACCAGGGCGCTGACGTCATCTTCGCTGCTGGTGGCAACACCGGTAACGGTGGCCTGATCGAGATCGCCAAGGATCCAGGCGCGGGCACCTCCGTGTTCTGCATCGGCGTTGACATCGATCAGTACTTCACCGTGCCGCAGGCAGCTCCGTGCCTGTTGACCTCGGCGGAGAAGAAGCTCGTCGAGGGCACCGAGGAACTGGTCCTGCTGTCCTACGACGGCGCATTCCCCGGCGGCAACTTCTTCGGCCCGACTGGCCTGGCGCCGTACCACGACACCGAGGCTGCGGTTCCGGCCGACGTGCAAGCACAGGTCGCGGAGGTGCTCGCCGGTCTGCAGGACGGATCGATCGACACCGGCGGCCTGGCCCTGCTGGAGAACTAGTCCACGCAGTAGTCCGCTGTAACGGG
>JAQCBM010000113.1 GCA_027729865.1 Actinomycetota bacterium | reverse complement strand
CGAGGTGGCCAAGGCCGCTGGTGAACCACAGGTGCCAGTGGTGAACGTATCGTCGGAGCCGCTGGTGGTCGGCTCCGTGCTCATGAAGCCGACGGGCACGTTCACACAGGCGCGTTCCCTTAGGCACTGGATGCTCACCGGCGAGGGCTTAAGGTGGCGGTGCGGGTGCAGAACAAATCCCAGAAAATCACACCCCCTTTCTGCCCGTCCAATAAATCTTTTGTCGGGATGAACCTGTAACCGAAGGTCGGTGAGGACCTGGTGCATGCGCGTGATCGCTCGTCGAAGTAGGAATCGGGTTCGCGCCATGATGATGAAGTCGTCGGCGTAACGGATGTAGTCGATATCGCAATGCTCACGTAGGTCTTCGATGGCTGTATCCAGTGGGCTGAGGTAGATGGCGCCCAATAGTGGAGACAGGCTGCCGCCGGCGACCATGCCGCGACCGGTGGAGCGCACATCCGGTACTGCGAGGTATTCCTGCACAACCGAGACGAGTTTCGGTGGCACTAGTGCATCTGTGATGATCCGATTCAGGACCGAGTGATCCATCGTTTCGTAGTACGAGCGGATATCAAATCGGGCGATGAAAGGTAAAGCCCGCAAGCGGGCGTGCACGAACACGACACCGCGTTTGACACCACCGTGGCCCCGCACATTGGCACAGGAGCGAGAGATCCGAGGCACCCGTGCAACCTCAATAGCTTCCTTGGTGTTCTTGATCGCTTCGATACTCGGCGCGGTCCACGACACGAAACGGTGCCCTTCAGCCCACCACATGCCCGAATAGGTAAGCACGGCCACCCCCAGCCTGGTCAGCGGTCAGATGGATACACCAGCACAATCCCCAACTCAAACTCCAACGCAATCCTCACGCTACCGGCAACCCCCAACTTCTTCAGCGCGCACTACTGCGCTTGAAAGAGATTGAACACTGTTTTGCACGGATGTGGCTAGGGACGGGATCGAACCGTCCACCTTCCGATTTTCAGTTGGTGTAGTTAGCGTCCCTACATATCACCATGAACCAGTGTGACACCTGTTTTCACAAGGGCTCTCTCACCACTTACCAATACATTGCATAGTGCTCGACTAAGCATGTGACAAATTGGCGACAAATAGCTTTGGGCAATTTTCTACCGGGCCAACGCATTACGAGGAGTGCGTCAGGTTAGAATTCGACATGCTGCGAACAGGGATCATCGTAATTGTCGGTTCGGCACTTCTCGGCTCAGGAATCGTTAGCGCTGCCCCGATTGTTCCAGATAGTTTTGCAGCTCCTGCCTCGCCAGAATCCGTCAACGCATCCATCGTGGGTGACGGAGTTCGGGTTAGCTGGAATCAGGGTTCCACCGCGAATCCCCCTGTTACGCATTTCGTGGTGCATGGTGGACCCCGCTCCTGTCCGGTAATCGTGGATGCACGGAAGTCCACCGTCGTGGTCCCCGTGGCCGCTGATCAAAAGATGTTCACACCTGTGGTGCAGGCAGTTAACGCTTATGGATTCTCTGACGAGGCGCGTGCGAGCGAGAAGTTGGATGTACGCCGGATTGCTGATCCCGACTTTCGGGGAGTTCAACTTCTGGAGTTCAGTGATTTTCATGGCGCCATTGAAGGCTCGGAGAGCAATGCGGGAGCCGCACGGCTCGCGACCGCATTCCAGCGCGATCGCAAAGCGGTGCAGCCCACCTTCACGGTCTCGGCAGGAGACAACATCGGCGGAGCACCTGTCATCTCCGCCACCTTCAACGAGGTGCCCACGATCAGGGCTTTGAACCTTATGAAGCTTGACGTCTCCACGTTGGGCAATCATGAGCACGATCGCCCGTTGACGCACCTGCGTTCCATGCTCGATCTATCAACATTCCGGTGGGTCGTGTCGAACTACGACACACTCGCTCCTTTGCAGGGGAAGAAGAATGGCGTCGAGCCTTACGTCATCATTAAGCGAGATGGTGTCTCCGTCGGATTCGTCGGAATGAATACGGAGGACACTCTTGAGGTTGTGCGAGCCGAGAACCTTGCGTACGGGATCCAAGGGCGCAAGTCTTTGAACATCGAAACCTCGGCTCGACCCGTCCAACGTCAGATAGATGCGGCGAAGCGTGCAGGGGCTGACTTCGTCGTCGCTCTTCTGCATCAGGGATGGCAGGAGAACAAGGGCGGAGTTGCCGAGGGTCGCCTCATCGAACTGGCAAGTGCACTCACCGGCGCAGCCGTGATCTATGGAGGGCACTCGCACCAGCAGTTCGCATCCGTAATCGGCGGATCGTCCGTGGTGGAGGTGCCCAACTCAGGACAGGTGTATTCACGGACCACAGTGTGTGTGAACACGCAGACGGATCGGGTGTGGGGATCCCATCCTTCATTCGTAACGGCAAAGCAGCTGACAGGCCTCACCCCTGACCCTCGCACGGCAGCACTGGTTACCCGCTACCGGACGTTGCTGGGTGATCGACTCGATCAGGTGGTGGGCTCGCTGGACAAGGTGCTACCACGAGGGGGCAACCCGCCGGTAGAGCGATCAGGAGAAAGTGCTCTGGGTGATCTGATCGCTGAGGCGATCCGCACCAGCTTCCAGACCCAGCTTGCGTTCATCAACGGTGGTGGGATCCGTGACTCACTCCCTGCTGCGACATACCTTCCTAATAACACCAGTCTGCGTCGACCCACAAACTCGAACTCCGGTCCTTTCGACATCACACTGGGCGATCTGCAATCAGTGATGCCCTTCGACAACAACGTCGCAGTAACGGAGATGTCCGGGGAGCAGCTCTGGGCGGCGCTGGAGAACGGCGTGTCTGACTACCCGGGTTCGGGCCGGTTCCCGCAGATATCTGGCTTCCGGTTCCGGTTCGATCCCGATCAGCGGGAGGGGGCGAGGATCCTTGAGGTCACACTCGAGGACGGCACGCCGATCGCCCGAGACGGCCGCATCTTCACGGTCTCCACCGTCGATTACATGGTGAACGGCGGCGACGGGTACGCGGGTATGTTCAACCCAACGCGAGCCGTCATCCGTGAGCCGCTGCGGGACTCCGTAACCCAACTTTTCGCGCGCGATCGCGACGCGGGCATCGTCACTAGAGGCCCGTCTCTAGATGGTCGAATTTCCCGCTAGGCACAGCCGCAACCATCGCTGCGCTAATTCCCTCCGGGGTGGCTGCAGCCCGTGATCGAGGTCACCCCGCTCGCCCAGGCCATCGAGATGGTTCGATCGATCTGGTTCGGCCAGTTCGATCTCGGTCTCGCGGTGAACGTCCTGTATTTCGTCGCGTTCTCCGTCATCGGGGCGGCCCTCACGACGCGGCGCCTCACCGCCCTCTTCCTGCGCTGAGCCAGCCCTATGCGTACTCGCCGTACTCTCCCCCGCCGTGAGTCCCGGCGAACTCCCCGATGAGGGTCTCTCGACCCCCCTTCCGGGAAAAGATCCTGACGGTTCCGCGCGCATTGCCGCCATTCCACAACTCGCGGTGGTTGTGCTCTCCATCTGGATTCTCGTAGTTCATGAAGAGCATCTCGTTCTTCGGGCAGCTGAACTCGATCTCGATACGTGCCGATCGGGTCCAGGCCTCGATCTCCCACGTGATCGAGTCGCCGTTGGTCGTGCATTCGAACCGCTGCCCCGGGCGCGTCCAAAACTTTGAGAAGTTGAAATCGAAGAGCCGACCCTCGAGGAAGAAGCCGATGATGAGCTTGCGTCGCAACCGGCGCCCGAACACGATCGGAGTTCCGCCGCCGACATCAAGGCAGGTCAACGGGAGAGTCTCATCGCTGCCAATGCGGGTGAAGTTCGCGCAATTCAGCCATATCCACGGGTTCGTGAAGTCCTCGCCCCAGTTCTTGTCCTGGTAGCCGGCACTCGTGCTCGGCGTCACGAGGTAGCGCTCGCCATCGAGGGTGATCGTGCCGGAGTACTCGGTCTTCACTCCCTGCACATGCCAGAACATCTGGAAGGCGCGCGACCACCGGAATGGCCGACTCGCGGCAAACCCGAGGTCGTAGGTGAGCACCTTCTTCGCGGTGAGGTCCCACTCGATGTCGCCGGCATCCGACATCCACTCGGGGTGGGTTCGCACATCCTCGTCAGTCGTGACAGCCCGTCCCGAAAGCGATCCCTCGGTGACGATTGCTTCGCCGATACGCGCATCGAGTCGCTCGGGGTCGAAGGACGCTTCGTTGATCCCGTAGTAGTTGTGGATTTGGACGGGACGAAGCCCCCATGCGCCGGCGTTCAGCATTGCGTAGGACGGACGCTTTCCGCTTGCCCTGTTGGCCGGCAGTTGCCCCAGCACTGGTTCGTCGCCGCCGAGCAACGGGTTCATGGCGAAGTACTCGAAGAAGAATCCGCGCGGCTCGCCCGTGACCTCGTGGTGGGCCGTAAGCGAGTGCCACCACCAGTCGTAGCCCCGCTCAGCCAGGCCCCCGGACAGCATGTAGCCATTGCGACTCGTCACCGTGCCACCTTAGGGCAGGCTGGCTTTCCACTCGTCCAGGAACTGACCGAGTGAGTCGAAGTAGCTCTCCATGCCTGCCTTCGCGCGATCGGGCTCGCCCTCGGGCAGCTCACCGAACTGCGAGAACCTCACCCAGGTGGCGCCGCCACGATCCTCGACATCGATGACGATGCGGTGGCTCGGTCCCGTCTCGTCACGTGCCGCGAACTCATCGGCCGACAGCGTGTAGTGCATCGTGTGCTCGAGGGCGGTCATCGGCTCGATGCGGGTGTAGCGGCAGTAGAAGTACGCAACGAAGCCACGCAGGGGTCTGCTGCACGTTTAGGTGGCAGTGGCGTCTCTGTGCTTCATAGTGAATCAGTATGTAAAGCGATTCCCTTGCAAAGCAGAATTTACGTAGCACTACCAGTTATGTTGTTGCGCTTCGTCTGTGACAAATTAGTGACACGAGTCGCTGACTAGTTTTGATCCCTGTGGTGGCTGCACATCTAGGGGCAACTCGATGTTGTGCTTTTTCATCTCTCTGTGCCTATGGGTTTGATAGAGACGATTTGAACGCTGTCGGGTTGATCAGTCTCCCAAATCAGCTAGCCATATACGAATTGACGTGGGGCGGGTCGGGCTCGACCAACGATGACCGAATTATGGGAACGGCGAAGGCTCTCCCGCTCCACTAAAGAAAGAAAACCAAACAACCACCAAAGTATCCCTAACAGAGCCCTGACAGGGCAGTTGATGGTTGATAGCGAGTTCCGCCCTGACCTGCGCTACTTGATTGCCACCGATGTGGTCACGGGTGAGAAGGCCCAACTGGACACCGATACGGGATAATCCCCTGCCTTCTTTGGCGTTACGACCGCTTTCCGGTTGATCTTGACTCGGACGGAGGAGGAAGGGAATGTGCCGCGAATCGAAATGTTGAGCACCGAGTCCTTCCCTTGCTGGGCCCAACCGCACTGGAATACAGTCCCCGGTCCCCTGTATTCAATGAGCTTCTTCGGACACGCACCATCTCGATACGCAAAGGTGCCTTTCGCAGTGAAGCCAGTCAAAGTCACGTCGTAGGAAATGTCCGCGTATTGCTGCTGTGTGACCGTGGACGCGACGATCACGTTGGCGGACTTGGCCCCCGACTTGGCCGGGGCAACCGTGACTTTGTCAATGGTCACGTCAACAGCAGCGTGGGATGTTGACGTCGCAGCAAAAAAGCACATTCCCGCGCCTAGGACCACAGTCATGGTTCGTCGTAGCATTTCTTCCTCCAGGGTGCTGACCTGCCTTTGCTTACGGCGAACAGTACAGACAATTGGAAGCGCCAGTCTGGAGCGGTGCGAGGTTCGCGCAACTAGAGACGTTCGATTCGCCATCCGAGTGGGAATAGGCCCGGTGAATCTGATCGATACTTGGTAGGGCCGGTCGGGCTCGAACCGACGACTACGGGATTATCAGACGGCTTCGGCAGAGCGACGCTTCTGTCCACTCTTGATGGTGTGCCGGCCGATGCAGCTGCTTCCTACCTTGGTCACGATCCAGTTACTTATCACCGGGTCTACGTACAGGCCGATCACGGTCATCAAGCGGTGGCAAACGCTCTTGAGCGGTTGTCCACAGGGACGCAAGGAAGAAAATATCTGTGACAAATTAGTGACAAATTGCCATGTAAAGCAATTTGCGAACTGGCAAGAAAGCTGTTTTTGTGAGGGTTTTGTGGTGGCCAGGGACGGGATCGAACCGTCGACCTTCCGATTTTCAGTCGGACGCTCGTACCAACTGAGCTACCTGGCCTGATGCAACAAACTGGGCCAGCAGT
>JAQCBM010000112.1 GCA_027729865.1 Actinomycetota bacterium | reverse complement strand
GTTGACGAAGACCTCATCCATGTGGCCGTAGTAGTACTTGCTGCCGCTCTCTCCCTTAAGGACGATCTGCAGCGAACCATTTGCTTGAAGTTTCGTGCGGTCCACGCGGCCGTCCTCGATCGCGAAGATGGGCGTTCCGCGGTCGGCGGCCAGGTCGATGCCCTTGTGCTTGCGGTTGCCACGGTCGGCGCCCCAGCCGTCACTCACCCAAAAGTTCTTGGTGGGGCACACCTTGTTGCCCACGGGCTTGGGGGCCGCCCACCTGCCTTCGAGAGTTCCTGGGGCTCCGACGAAGCCGCCGCCTTCGCTGGGATGGTCGGCTAACGCGGCTGGAGCGAGTGCTCCCACGGCGAGTGTGAGTCCGGCTATTGCGGCCGCCCATGTCCCAGCGAGGTTCTTGCGCATGGGCCGCGACGTTACCGTTCCGTTATCTAACGCGCATCTTGGGGGTCAGGCCCGGGCGCTGATGGCCTCCACGAACCGATCGGCGGCTTCGGGATCGAAAGAGAAGAACAACGACGGCTCCACGAGCTCGAGTTCGAGCACGATGGGCGCCCCGGTGGGGTCATCGATCACGTCGACTCGGGCGTAAAGCGGTGCGCTGTGGGTGTTGGTCGTCGGAATAGCCGCGATGGCCTGCCGGGCCACCGCTCTTTGGGCCTCACTGGCCTGCCGATGATCAATGCTCTCCACTACATAAAGGTCGTCGACCATCTGACGGACCCCGTCCTTGGACAGCATCGGCCCCTTGGTGACGGAGTGCGAGAAGACGCCATCGAAGTGAACAAGCGCTGTCTCTGAACCGTCGTCCACACTCGGCAGGTACGGCTGGACCATGGCCGGGCTGCCGGAGCCGATGAGTTCGATTGCGTGCGCACGGGCGGCGTCGATCTCGGCAACTGCGAAGCGCTTGGCGCCTTTCGAACCTGCGCCACGCGTGGGCTTCACCACGAACTCCGCGAAGCCATCCGGTGCGTCCCAGACCTGATCGACGGATTCCAGGACTTCGGTGGGAACGACTGGAACACCCGCAGCAGCGAGTTCCAGCAGATACCGCTTGTCGCTGTTCCACTTCACGATGTCGCGTGGGTTGTGGATCGGGATGTCGATCGCATCGAGCCAGCGCATGAACTCGGGATAGTTGTCCGTGTAGTCCCAGGTCGACCGCAGCACGAGAGCGTCAACCGTGTCGCCGAGCGTTCGCGGGTCGGTGGAGTTCCACGGAATCCAGGCGTAACTCATCCCCGCGCGTTCGAATGCGTCGAGCAGATGCGCGTCGTCGGGGTCACCCGACGGCAAGGCCGCGCAGGTGGCTAGTCCTACCCGCACGGCCTTGTCGGTGGCGTGTTGAGGTGTATTCGTGTTTGTGTTTATTGCCTACTCCGTGACGGTGACGGTGATGTCGTAACTCTCGTTGTCCGGAGTGGTGACCGTGATGATCGCTGTACCCGGAGCAAGTGCTTCGGCACCAGGGTTGAACACCGCGGAGCCGTCGTCGTACGCCTGCGAGATCTTCAAGATCTCCGGGTTGTCGGTGGCGATGGTGGTTCCGACGATTTCCTCGACCACGATGTCGATGAAGTCGCCCACCTTGGCGCTCGCTTCGGTCTGACCGGGCTCGACGATCACTGGCGGCAGCATCTGGCTTCCCCCATCCATCGACTCCTCGCTCGTGGTCTCGCTCGTGGTGGTTTCCTCGTTCGAGGAGTCGCTGGAGGAGCAACCGGCGAGCACGGTGATACCGAGCAGGGCTGCGGCGCCGACAGCGGCGCCCTTAGAAAGTGTGATTCGCATAGTGC
The DNA here is from genome assembly GCA_027729865.1 of Actinomycetota bacterium. Classification (GTDB taxonomy): domain Bacteria; phylum Actinomycetota; class Actinomycetes; order S36-B12; family S36-B12; genus S36-B12. Next base: position 4,494 of record JAQCBM010000112.1, on the reverse strand, counting down.
GCATGATCTCATCCCTTCGACGGTGAACCGGTTCCACAGGCAGTTCTTCCCGTTGGACGCGTCAACTAAACATGTGGATGGCGAGAAATATGACGTTCCGATAACGATCTCTCTACGGCCCAGCGGTCAGACGTTCTCGCCGCGATCGAGGGCGGCGAGCTGATCGACCCGGGGTTGGTGGCGTCCGCCCTCGAATTCGGTATCCAAGAACACCGCGAGGGCCTCGACCGCCGTGACGGCGTCGGTGACCCGCTCGCCGAAACACGCAATGTTGGCGTCGTTATGCCGGCGAATCATCTCGGCGTCCTGCGAATCGCGCACCACTCCGGCACGCGCGCCCGCAACTTTGTTCGCCGCCATGCACACGCCCTGGCCGCTGCCGCACACGAGCACCCCGCGGTCCACCTCACCCGCAGCAACCAGTTTCGCTACGGCCGCACCAAAGCGCGGGTAGTCCACGCGCTCATCGGAGTCGGTTCCGGCATCGATCACCTGGTATCCCTGCTCGGTCAGGTAGTTGACCAGCGCGGTCTTCAGGTGGAAACCGGCGTGATCAGAACCGATGGCAACAGTGCGGGCCATGGATGTCATCCTTCTCGGTCGAGTTGCATACGGACGTACTCAACCAGGTGATCGCGTCTATTGGCGAATAGCTCGGCTGATTCGGGGCGCGGTTCGACGATCGCGCCCACGGACGCGGGCCGCCGATCGCTCATTCCCAGCGCTAGGTGTGCAGCACCCACCACTGCGGCATCGGGCTGCTCGGTGGGTGCGAGTCGCCGCTGAGCCACGTCGGCGATCAGTTGCTGGAACCGTGGGTCAACGGCACCACCACCTATCAACGGGAGTGGATCGGGTAGCTGCGCGCCGGCGTCCTGAACCGCCTGCATGCCAAGGGCTACGGCCTGCGCCACACCTTCGACGATGCTGCGCAGCAGGGCTTGCCGATCGGTGTCCAAACCAAGGCCAAGCCATGCTCCGCGCAGGTGCGCATCCACGAACGGAGTGCGTTCGCCGGCAACGTAGGGGACGAAGATCGGATCGCTCGGGCGCACGCCTGCATCGAGTGCGTCGTTGGCTTCCTTCGGTGATGCGCCGAACCATTCGAGTGCGCGGCGAAGTGCGATCCCGGCGTTTTGCACTGCCCCGATGCGGTACCAACCCGATCCGGGCGCACCGGCCGTTGCGAATAGATGCGTGCCGCGGGCGATGCCGCCGCTGGGTTCGGCGAGCACGGACACCGTTTGCGAACCCGAACCCACTGCACTGAAGCCCTCGTTGATCGACAAGCCCATACCCGCGATCGCTGCCGCAGTATCTGCTGCGCCCGCAACACACGGCAGTGTGTGACCTGCGATCGTGAGTTCACCGGCGGCATCGCCCGAACCCACGATTGGTGGCAGGAGTTTGCGGTCGATGCCCAGCCAGGTGATGGCGTCGTTGTCCCACGTTCCGGTGGCAACGTCGGCGAGCAACGTGCCGCTGGCGTCGCTGGGTTCGGTGACCACCGCGCCACCAAGCCGAGCGCGCAGCCAGTCCTTGGGTTGCAGCGCAAAGCGAGCCTTCGCGAGAACCTCGGGTTCGTGGTTGGCAAGCCACTTCAGCGATGTCGCCGCGAAACCGGAGACCGCCGGGGAACCCAGACGGGCGAGCACCTCATCGCCCAGGTCAACCTGCATGGCAGCGGCCTCGTGGGCTGACCGGGTATCGGCCCACGTGATCGCCGGGCGCAGCGGCTCGAGGTTCGCATCGCACACCACCACGCCGTGCATCTGACCGCTGAAGCCCACCCCCTCAGCGCCCGGTAGTTGATCGGCGATCTCCGCGGCCGCCTGCTCAGTTGCCTCAAGCCACAGCAACGGGTCGGTCTCAGCCCAACCAGCGTGCGGTGAGGAGAGGTCATAGGGGCGCGCGGCCTTCGCGAGCACATTCCCTTGCTCGTCGACCAGGGCAACCTTCACCGAACCTGTGCCCAAGTCCACACCCACAGCCGCCCGCGATCGCGTCATGCGTGGAAGTATCGACCATATGCACAATCGCGTTGCAGTCGTCGGCAGCTTGAACATCGACCTGGTCATCGAGCTCGATCGGATGCCCAATCCCGGGGAGACCGTGTTCGGTACCCGGCTCGAGAGACATCCCGGGGGCAAGGGGCTGAATCAGGCGGTGGCCGCGGCTCGCCTGGAGTCCGAAGTCCACATGATCGGGGCGGTCGGCGACGACGGCTCGGGCGATTGGCTCAAAGACGTGGTCACGCGTGAGGGGATTCGTTCCGATGGCATCGCGACCGCGCGAGGAACATCAGGCACCGCACTGATCGAGGTCGATGCAAGCGGCGAGAACCGAATCATCGTGATTCCCGGTGCGAATGATCAGGTGTCCCCGGCGGATGTTGCCGATCATTTGAAGGCACTGTCCGCGGTGGACGTGATTCTGACGCAAGGTGAAGTGCCGATCGAGGTGATGATCGCCGCTGCAGAGACCGGCAAGAAGATCGGCGCGCAAGTGGTGGTGAACCCGGCCCCCGTCCGTGACTATCCGAAGGAACTGCTCACCAACGTGGACATCCTGGTGCCGAACGAACACGAAGCACAGGAGCTCACGGGCATGCCGACCAGCAACATGGTCGATGCGGTCGAGGCTGCGCAAGCACTACAAGAACGTGGCCCCGGTTGCGTGATCATCACGCGCGGCGAGAAGGGCGCGGTGTGGAGTTCGGCGGAAGGCTCCGGCCAAGCCGCTGCCTTCAAAGTCAGTGCAGTGGACACGGTTGCTGCCGGCGATGCGTTCTGCGGCGGCCTGGCTGCTGGTCTTGCGCGCGGTGTTTCACTTGCCGAGGCCTTGCGGTGGGCATCTGCTGCGGGCGCCATTGCGGCAACCGGCCGCGGCGCTGTTCCGTCGTTGCCGTCGCTTGCGCAGGTAACCGAGCTGCTCGAGCGTTAACGCGCGGCGTCAACCGGCTGCGACTTGTCGTCTTCGCCGAGCCGTTCAGCACGGTCGATTGCGTTGCGCATCGATGGTGATGCCGGACCGAGCGCGAGCGAGAGTGCACCGAGCATCGCCGAGACAGTCGGCTTGGCAACCGCGAGCGGGATACGTGGAAGTTTCAGCAGACGCCTGTGGGAATCCGGGATCGTCGCGACAGCGCCAGCGAACAGCAGGCTGTAGGGAGCCTTCGCCGGTAGCGGCACTGGTGCGGATCGAATGAACTCGACGGTCTTCCACGCGGTTTCATCCCCGCGAAGATCCGGACCGAAATCACGGATCTGATCGTCGAGTTCGGCAACGGACCGTGGCGGGTCAATCACACCCACAAGTTCACCGGCCTTCGCCCATTCACGGACGTAGGCGTCTTCACCCCCAGGAATCGGACCGCCCCAGACCCGATGCGTTGCGAGGAACGAGTCGGTGAACGCTACGTGCACCCAGCGCAGGAGATCCGGATCCATCGCCGAGTATTCGCGCATCTGACCATCGACGGGGTAGGTGCCCTTCACCTTGCGGTGCATGCCGCGCACGCGCGCGCATTCGCGATCGGCCATCGCGGTGTCGCCGAAGGTGACGACCGTGAGCCATTGGGTGGTTCCCGCCAACCGTCCGAGCGGATCGGCTTCGTAGCGCGAGTGTTCAGAGACACCGGCGAGAGCGCCGGGGTGTAGTGCCTGCATGAGGAGTGCGCGAACACCCCCAACAAGGGTGGGCAGCGATCCGTGCACGGTCCATGCAGCAGAGCCCGGACCGAAGTACCCGGTGTCGGTTCCGTGCGCCAATTGCTTCACCCAATCGGGTGTGCCCTCCGGATCGCCCGAGACGATGCGGCGGAAGCCCTGCGCGATGCGTGAGCGGGCGAAGTCGACTACTCCGGAAGTAGCGCTTGAGGAAGCAGACACACCCCTAGCGTGCCAAGCGTCACCAGGCTTCGCATCTTCGGCATCGGAACGGGCGACAAATTAACGACGGCGCCGGGGCTCGAGGAGGAATTCGAGCACCCGGCGCCGGGTCGTGCGGTCGTGTCGATTCCCGGTCGACACTCGGCCGTGTTGTGGCGGCCCTGTCCGTTACTCGGCCGCAGCCAATGTGACCGTGATGTCCTGGGTGCGGCCATCGCGTAGCACCGTGAGGTCGACGCTGTCACCCGGTGCATTGGATCGGATCGACACGATCAGTTCCGTCGGCTCGGCGATGACGTCGCCATTGATCGCGGTGATGACGTCGCCGTCTTGGATACCAGCTTCAGCCGCACCCGATCCGGGTGTCACTTCCGCGACCTTCGCGCCCGGTCCCTCGAACTGCATATCCAGTTGGACACCGATCACCGGAGTGGTCGACGAACCGGTGTTGATGATCTCGTTGACAATGCGCTCAGCAGTGTCGATCGGAATCGCGAAGCCCAGGCCGATGCTGCCGGCTGCACCACCTACAGCACCGAGCGATGCGATTGCGGTGTTGACACCGATCACTTCACCGGATCCGTTAACGAGCGGACCGCCGGAG
>JAQCBM010000111.1 GCA_027729865.1 Actinomycetota bacterium | reverse complement strand
CACCCGGTTGCATCCTTCGCGTTCATGTTGGGCGCGTTGTCCCTCGTGGGACTCCCACCGTTCTCCGGCTTCTGGGCGAAACTCGGGGTCTTGACCGCTGCGGTGGATGCGGGGGCCGCGATCGTCGTCGTTGTTGTTCTTGTTGTCAGCGTGGGAACTCTCATCTCGATGCTGAAACTCGGCACCGGAGTGTTCTGGGGAGCATCGAAGGGTGAACGGAAAGATGAGGAAATCCCGAGTGATGTGACCGTGGTTCCCGTGGGTGCGGGCGCTACGGGTACGGCGATCGATGTGGCTGCTGCCGTCGAAGCGCCGCCGGTCACGCGGTGGCGACCGCTGCTGGTGATCCCGGGTCTGGCCCTTGCGTTGCTCTCTTTGGGGATCGGAATTTTCCCCGAATGGTTGTTGTCGCTCACCCAGACTGCCGGTGAATCACTCGCGGACCCGACTGCTTACGTCTCCGCTGTGTTGGGAGGTGAGTCGCAGTGAGTCGGCGAGCGCAGCGACTGTGGCGCCTTCCCGCTTTGGCGCTGTGGGCCACGTGGGCGATTGCGGTTGCCTCGTTTCAGGTTGCGCGGGACATCGTCTGGCCGTCGGCAGCGTTGAAGCCGGGAATCGTGATTGTTCCCGTCTATTTGACGACATCCACTCAGCTCGCTGTGTGGGTGAGCTTGATCAACCTGACTCCGGGAACCTTGACGGTCGAGGTATCCGACGACCTCGATGAAGCTTGGGTGCACAGCCTGTACGCGGGAGATCCCGAAGCGCTGAAGCGAGAACTCCGCGATCTGCAGCAGCGAGTCGCGCATGCATTCGCCGAGCCTTTGGCGGTGACGGCGTTATGAACACTCCGCAACTTGCCATCGACATCGCTTTGGTGCTCGTGGTGATCGGTGTTTTCGCAGCGATCATCCGAGCGGCGATCGGACCTTCGCGTGCTGATCGCATGGTCGCTGCGGAATTGGGCTTTGTGGCTGCTGTCAGTGCGATCGTGCTGATTGCCTTGCGTTTGGACGAACCGGTGCTGTTCGACTTCGCACTCATCGCGGTTCTCATCGGCTTCTTGACCACCATCGGGCTGTCACGACTGGTGCGGCGTCGCAGCGATCAGCAGCAGGAGGACTCGGCATGATCGGACAGATCGTTGTGGGCATCTTGGTGATTCTTGGTGCCGGGTTGGTGGCATTGGCGGGGCTGGGCATCTTGCGTCTTCCCGATCCATTGACCCGGGCAAGCGCTGTGTCCAAAGCCGCGGCGCTGGGCTTGCTGTTGATCATCGTCGCCGCGATCATCGACGACTGGTCGGTGCGGTCCGTGATCGTGTTGGTGCTGGTCTTGATCGCCCACCTGGTCACAACCCCGTTGTCCGGTTTGGCGCTGGCGCATGCGTCGTATCGATCGGGGACCGCGCGTTCGCCCGTGACCACAGTCGACGAACCTTCCGAACAGGGTCGCGTCTAGCCGTCGAGACCTGCAGTTTGCGTCAAATTCCGCGCGATCCTTGACGCACGTTGCAGGTTTCGATGTGTGGTCAGGGAAAGTGGCGGGGGAGAGCTCGATGGGGCAGGGTCGTAGTAGCACTTGTTCCCGACCGTGAGGTGCGTGCCATGGCTGATTTGCTCACCGACGACCGAATTGCGGACTTCTGTCTTTTGCACCGCCGATGGAAGCGTGACGGTGACTCTCTCGTAGCCGAGGTGAAGGCGACGACTTTCCTCGACGGGATCGGCTATGTGACCAAAGTGGCCGAGGTGGCCGAAGAGATGGATCACCATCCGGATATCGATATCCGCTGGCGCACGCTCTCCTTCCGGTTGTCCACCCATTCCGAAGGTGGGATCACCGATCTGGACACCACGCTGGCCGAGCGGATCGACATGATCGTCGACCTCCTGCCGTAGCTCTCCTGAGGGAGTGCCCTGAGAGACATGGGCAGGGGTTGACGGCTGTCAGGGGGTCCGGTTAACGTTCCCCTTGGTTCGAACAAGTGTTCGAAAGCGCCTGCTTCGAAAAGTTGATCGAACCAGCGGGGCCCCGGATTCGCGGCTGGGGTCTTGCCCGCTCGACAACGAGCCCGGGCACCTATCGGTGCTCGATGGCCGCCGGGGCCGCCTCGACCCCTGCCCCGGCGGTCAGGGCTCGTTCGGGGCGCACGGGTCGAGTTAGTTACGGGGTCGAAGAAGTACGGGTCGAAGAAGGAAGTACGGGTCGAAGCAGGGTCGAGAACCAGCACACCTGCCGATTAGGAGCAGGCCAACCAGGAGAGGACCCCCAGATGACCACGACCGCCACTCTTCCCCGTACCGACTTTCCCCGTACCGAATCGCCACACGTGGAATTGATCGAAGGAGCGCGGCGTGCGCTGTCGCGCGCGGCGATGGCGGCGACCCCGCATGAGCGGTATGCAGCTGCTCACCTGGCTGCACTGCGGGCAGCGGCCGCGGTGATCGCAGTCGTAGCGCCGGGGGCCGTTCGCCGTGGCGGCGACCGCGACCGTTCGCATAGCCGGGTACGTAGCGCGTGGGTGGTCTTGCGCGAGGTGTGTCCACCGATGACCGAATGGGCCGACTTCTTCGCCGCCGGCGCGCGCACTCGAGCGGCAGCCGAAGCCGGCATCCCGTGCGTGAGCCATCGAGCGGCAGATGATCTCGTGCGCGACGCCGAGACGTTCCTCGCACGAGTGTGCGATGTATTGGAATTGGCGTACCAGCCGTCGCTGGATTCGCGGCTACGCGCGGTCGGTTAGCGAGCGGTGGCGTCGGTTCCACCCTTCGCCCACCTGCACGTTGCCTCCAGTCATTCACTTCGGTACGGCACAACGTTGCCGGAGATGTTGGTGCAACGCGCTGGTGCGCTGGGTCAATCGATCATCGCGCTCACCGATCGCGACGGGCTGTATGCCGCGGTGCGGTGGGCGCGCGAATGCGCGCGTGTGGGATTGCGCCCAGTGCTCGGTGTGGACATCGCGGTGGAAGCCACCGAGCCGGCCCGGGTGCACCCGAAGTTCGCTACTTCACCATCTCGCGGCACTCCGGCGCGTGGCGGTGCGTGGATAGATGAGAGCAAACCGCGTGTGGTGTTGCTTGCAACCGGTGCACGCGGATGGGCTTCGCTATGTCGCTTGGTGAGTGCTGCACACACCGGTGATCACACCACGCGCGGTGAACCGTGGTTGCCGTGGTCGGCGCTGCGCGAATACCACGAAGGCATCGTCGTCGTTCTCGGTGCTGACTCCGAAACCGGGCGTTACTTGGCCAACGATCGACCCGCGCTCGCCGAAGCCGCTACTAGACCGTGGCGTGCGATCTTCGATCGCTATTTGGCCATCGGTATCACCTCGCACCGGCAGCCGGGATTTCCCGCACACCGCAGGCATCGGCACTCCACGGCTGCCGCTGCACGGATGCTCATGTGGGCGCGTGAGCAACGCTTGCCTGCAGTGCTCACCAACGCCGTTCGTTACGCCACTCCTCAGGATGCGCCGATAGCGCAGGTGCTCGACGCTTCCCGATTGCTCGTTCCTTTGAGTTCCCCGCGGATCGAGCGCGAGACCGAACCGAACGCCTATCTGAAGTCCGCGGTCGAGATGGCGCAGATCGCCGCGGAGATAGCCGACGCCGCAGTAGCCGGTGGTCGAGGCGAACGTGGCGGCAAGCGGCTGCTCGAGGACACCTGGCACTTGGCGCAGTACTGCGCGCTGGATCCGGAGAAGGACCTGGGGCTGGGTCAGGTATTCGTTCCCGAACTCGACGTATTGCTCGGGCGGAAGATGGTCGATCCGGTGCGCGAAGCCGATGCGCTCCTACTACAGCGCTGTCGCACCGCGATACCGGAGAAGTACGTAGGCATTGAGCAGCGCGAAGCGAGTGAGCGTCTGGAACGTGAGATGCGGACGATCGTCGATCTGGGTTTCTCGGGGTATTTCCTCACCGTCGCCGAGGTAGTCGACATGGTCAAGGCCGAAGGTATCCGAGTTGCTGCACGCGGTTCGGGGGCGGGAAGTCTGGTCACGCATCTGTTGGGCATCAGTGGAGTGGATCCGATCCGGCACGGATTATTGATGGAGCGCTTCTTGTCACCGCTGCGCCGGGTATTGCCAGATATCGATATCGACGTGGAATCCGCACGCCGGTTGGAGGTGTATGACCTCATTCGCGAACGCTTCGGTGACGACCGGGTGGCCAGTGTGTCCATGATGGAGACGTATCGCGTGCGTCATGCGGTACGCGACGTTGGCGCGGCTCTCGGCCTCGATGCCGCGGAGGTCGATGCCTTCGCCAAGGCCTTCCCGCATGTGCGAGCCCGGCAGGCACGCAGCGCGCTGGAGGATCTGCCCGAACTTCGCGACTCCCACATCGGGCGGCTGGCGAAGGAAGGCCAACTCGATCATTTCCTCGATCTAGTGGAAGGGCTCGATGGTCTGCCGCGCGATATCGCTATGCATCCATGCGGAGTGCTGCTCTCCGACGCCACGCTGCTCGATCGCACACCGGTGGAAATGAGTGCCGCCGGCTACCAGATGAGTCACTTCGATAAGCACGACGTGGAACACATGGGCCTACTCAAACTCGATGTGCTTGGTGTCCGGATGCAGTCATCCATCGCTCATGCAGTGAACGAAATAGAACGTGATGCCGGAACCTACGTCGACATTGATCGAAAGCCCCTCGACGATCCGCGCACGTACGAATTGATCCGCTCCACTAAGACCCTCGGGTGCTTCCAGATCGAATCACCCGGCCAGCGGGAGTTGCTCGGCAAGTTCGCACCCACCGAGTTCTCCGACTTAATCATCGACATCTCGCTGTTTCGTCCCGGGCCGGTCAAGTCCGACATGGTTACGCCCTTCTTGATGGCCCGGCAGGGGTGGCGAGCACCGGAATATCCGCACCCCGATCTCGAGCCGATCTTGCGCGAGACCTACGGAGTGGTGGTCTTCCACGAGCAGGTGCTGCGCATCATCTCGGTGATGACCGGCTGCTCACTGGCAGAGGCCGACGAATGCCGTCGCAGTATGGGATCACCGGAAGGCCAAGACGATGTCCGCGCCTGGTTCTATCCCACGGCCGTCAATCAGGGATACGACCTACCCACGGTGGATCGAGTGTGGGAGATCCTGCGTGCTTTCGCTTCCTTCGGTTTCTGCAAGGCGCACGCAGCAGCGTTCGCGCTACCCACATACCAATCGGCCTGGTTGAAAGCGCACTATCCAGCTGCTTTCTACGCCGGAATCCTCACGCATGATCCGGGGATGTATCCCAAGCGGCTTCTGCTCGACGATGCACGCATCCATGGCATCGACGTACTCGGGGTGGACGTGAACGCGTCTGACGATGTCTATCGAGTGGAGGAATCTGATGCATCGAAGGTCGGCGCGATTCGGATTCCACTGACCGAGGTTGCGGGTATCAGCGAGGAGGAAGTGCAGGCGTTGATACGTCGTCGTCCTTTTTCTTCGTTGGCCGATACCTATCGACGCGCGCGGTTATCTCGACCAACAGCGGAGAACCTGATCAGCGTCGGTGCCTTCGACTCCCTGCACCCGGCACCCATCACCCGGCGCGATCTGTTGTTGCAGGTGGCAGATATCGACCGGCACATCGGACGTGCGGATGCGCAGTTGTCCTTGGATCTACTCGGAGCGCAGGTGGAACAGGTTCCCGCTACTGGATTGCCCGACATGGGAGTGGCTGAGCGGGTGCGAGCGGAGATGTCCGTCCTCGGGCTGGACGTCAGTGCCCATGTGGTGGATTTCTATAAAGACCTGCTCAGCGAGATCCGGGCGGTCGCTTCTAAGGATCTGCTTGCGCAGCGTTCGGGGAGTCAGGTCTGGGTGGCCGGAGTGAAAGTCGCGATCCAAAGCCCACCGGTGCGCAGTGGTCGACGCGTCATCTTCGTGACGCTCGATGACTCCACTGGACCGATCGATGCGGCTTTCTTCGACGACGTGCAAGAGCACTACGCCCCAACGTTGTTCGGTTCGTGGTTGTTGATCGTTCGCGGGTATCTGCGGCGATCGGGTCCACGTGGAATCTCGATGCGCGCCACAGGGTGTTGGGATCTCGGTGAAGTCCGACGTCTGTGGAAGGACGAGGGCATGGATGCGGTGCGTGCGTTGCTTACCGAGGAGTTGGTGCAGGAAGAGGCGCCCAAGCCGGACAAGGTGCTGGTGCACGCCAGTGGGTTCCGGCAATCACCGTATGCGGATATTGCTCCCGCAGGTGCCTTCGGAGCGGCCCTCGGTCGCCCAGGATCAAGTAGCGCGCCCAGCAACGCACCCAGCAAGTTGTGGCACTCCAG
>JAQCBM010000110.1 GCA_027729865.1 Actinomycetota bacterium | reverse complement strand
CACATCACGGGCATCACCTCCGTAGAGGCGCCCCGATTTCACGACGATCGACGTCATCGCTCACCATCCCTTACTGAAATGTCGATATCTGCTCCACCAAGGAGCAGATACAAAACAGCCATCCGCACGTTCACCCCGTTAGTCACCTGTTCGACGATCACCGCACGTGGTGAGTCAGCGACCTCTGCGGATATCTCCATGCCTCGATTCATCGGACCTGGATGCAATACAACGGCGTCGGATGGGAGCAACTTCAGGCGCCGTGCATCGAGTCCATAAAGACGCGAGTACTCCAGCGCCGAAGGGAAGTAGGAACCCGCCATGCGCTCGGCCTGCACACGCAGCATCATCACCGCATCCGCCAATGGGAGGGGGTCTTCGATGTCGTAGCTCACAGCGCACGGCCAGGACTCAATCCCAACCGGAAGCAAGGTGGGCGGGGCGACCAATGTCACATCCGCACCCAAGGTGTGCAGCAGGTGCACGTTCGAACGAGCCACGCGACTGTGCAGCACATCACCCACGATCACCACGCGAGCGCCCGCAAGGCCGCCGCTTCCATCACGAAGATGTCGGCGCAGCGTGTAGGCATCGAGCAGAGCCTGAGTGGGATGTTCATGGGTTCCGTCACCGGCATTGATGACAGACCCACCTATCCAGCCAGCATTCGCTAATCGGTAGGGCGCCCCCGATGCACCGTGACGGATGATCACCGCATCTGCGCCCATCGCTTCGAGTGTGAGCGCGGTGTCCTTCAGGCTTTCCCCCTTGGAAACCGATGAACCCTTCGCTGAGAACGTGATGACATCTGCCGACAGGCGCTTTGCGGCGAGTTCGAATGACAGCCGCGTTCGCGTGGAGTCCTCGAAGAACAAGTTGACCACGGTTCGACCGCGCAGCGTGGGTAATTTCTTCACCGACCTGTCCGAGACGGCGGCCAACTCAGCAGTTGTGTCCAAGATCGCAATGGCCTGTTGTTGCGACAGGTCCTCGGTGGACAGCAGATGCTTACCGATCACGAGAGTTCCACCCCGGAGGCAATCTGCTCGATTACCACTTCATCGCAGCCATCGGACTCAGCGAAATGAACGCGAACCGTCTCGGCCTGCGAAGTGGGCAGGTTCTTGCCGATGAAGTCAGGGCGGATAGGCAGTTCTCGGTGACCCCTATCAACCATCACCGCCAATCGGACCGCGGCCGGACGACCGATGTCGTTGAGTGCGTCGAGCCCCGCGCGAATGGTGCGACCGGAGTACAGGACGTCGTCAACCAAAACCACGGTGTGATCATCGATTCCCTCACTCGGAATAGACGTCTGCTCCAACGCTCGCACCTGCCGCATGCGCAGGTCGTCGCGATACAGAGTCACATCGAGGGTTCCGCAGGGCACGGAGCGGCCTTCGATCTCGGCGATAGCCGATGCAATGCGCTGCGCCAGATACACACCACGAGTGGGAATTCCCAGTAGGACTACTCGGTCCACCCCACGCGACTTTTCGATTATTTCGTGGGCCATGCGACGAACAGCTCGGGCCATATCGGCCTCGTCGAGGACTACACGCGCAGGTGTCATTACACCTCCCCTTCCCCGCCTCACGGGACGGGCTTAAAGGAACCTGCTCAACCTATCGGACTGGCTCGCTTCATCCGGGACCCGGTAGCGCATGCCACGTGTCGAAGCGGACCGCCTGGCCGAACCCACCCTCGGGTAGGTCAACGGTCCACAAGGTTGCGTCGATGATCATGAACCTGCTGCCGTCTGCGGCTACCCGTTCCCCCGAGTAGCCGAGCAGTACCCCATCCGTTGCCGCCTGGGCCAACGCCTGTGCACGTTCGGCTTGCATCTCCGGCGGTGCTGATAAGCGTGAAGGCATGCCCACCAAGTATTCGATCCCCATCCGCCACACGACAGTTGCGGCGTTGTTAGCGAAGATGAAGCGCGGATCAGCCGCTCCGTCATGACACAAGATGACCGACGACGACGCCATCAACGCCTGTTCGATGTCCAACGAGCTACCTTCGGCGCCGACCGAGGCGATTTCTCCACCGACTCTGCGGCGATAGCTAGCCGCGATCGCCATAGCGATGTCAGCCCGTGCGAGGGGCTGTACCCCGGGACGACCCTCGGAACTAGACGCCACCACCGGGGCCCGCGCTACCCATCTTGTGGACGCGCATACCGTTCGTGGTGCCCGGGACCCCCGGCGGAACACCGGCGACGATGACTACTCGCTCACCGATCGTGGCCCGACCGATGTCCAACAGGGCCTTATCGACCTGGACCACCATGTCGTCGGTATGCCGCACCTGTGGCACAAGGAACGTTTCGACTCCCCACACCAACGCCAGCTGGCTGCGCACCCTCGGATTGGGTGTGAACGCGAGCAACGGGGTATCACACCGCCAGCGGGCGATGAGGCGAGCGGAGCGACCCGTTTCTGTGAAAGCGATCAGATGCGAAGCATCGGTGTACTGCGCTACGTCGACGGCGGCGCGCGTCAAGGCACGCGCAGTTGATCCTCGGACTTCGAGATCAAGATTCGGAATGCGCTCGAGGGCCTCGCCCTCCACACGCTCGATGATGCGAGACATCGTTTCAACTACGAGTGCCGGATTGTGACCCACACTTGTTTCACCGGACAGCATGAGCGCGTCTGCGCCATCGAGAACGGCATTCGCGACATCACTGGCTTCCGCGCGAGTGGGACGCGACGAGCCGATCATCGACTCGAGCATCTGGGTCGCGACGATGACCGGCTTACCCGCCTGCCGACACATCTGAATGGCCCGCTTTTGCACCAGCGGCACCTGCTCGAGAGGAAGTTCAACACCCAGGTCTCCTCGCGCAACCATCACGCCATCGAATGCCTCGATGATCTGCTCCAAGTTCTCGATTGCCTGCGGCTTTTCTACCTTCGCGAGCACCGGAACGAAAATGCCCTCGTTCTCCATCACGGCTCGTACGCCCTTGATGTCGTCGGGTGAACGTACGAAAGACAACGCGATCATGTCCACGCCAGTACGCAGCGCCCAGCGCAGATCCTCCAGGTCCTTTTCTGACAGGGCAGGCACACTCACCGGAACGCCTGGGAGATTGAACCCCTTGTGATCGGAAACTCGACCACCTTCCACGACAGTTGTGTGGACGCGCGAACCTTCGACCTTCGTAACCCGCAGTTCGATTCGACCGTCGTCAACCAAGACCAGATCGCCCGGTCCAACGTCGTCGGTCAATCCCGCGTGCGTAGTGGACACCATGGTGGCATCGCCCGGGACGTCGTCGGTGGTGACGATGAACTCCGCACCCGGCTCCAACAAGACGGGGCCATTCGCGAAGGTGCCGAGTCGGATCTTGGGACCCTGCAGGTCGGCCAAGATGCCCACTCCCCGACCGCTGGTGTCGCTAGCCGCGCGAACGGCCAGATAGGACTGCATGTGGTCCTCGCGGGTACCGTGCGAAAGGTTGAGACGGGCAACATCCATGCCGGCGTCAACGAGTGCGCGGATCTGATCAATGGTGTGACTTGCCGGTCCCAAGGTTGCCACGATCTTGGCGCGTCGCATGATGTAAGCCTATCCGTAAGCGATTACACGGTGAGGGGCCGCGCCGATGCACGGATGGGCGAGGGCAAGTTGGTGGTACCCATCAGATACCTATCGACGCTGGCGGCAGTCGCGCGCCCTTCCGCGATCGCCCACACGATGAGCGATTGACCCCTACCTGCATCACCGGCCACGAAAACGCCCTCGAGATCGGTGGAGTAATCGTCGTTGCGGGCGATGGCACCACGTTCGGTGAGCGGTAACCCGAACTGCTCGACCAGCGGACCTTGCTCGGGCCCCGTGAAGCCCATAGCCAACAGCACGGTGTCGGCCGGGATGGAACGCTGTGAACCGGCCACAGGCTCAAACTTCCCATCGACGAACTCGACATCCACTAAGTGCAGCGCGGTGACGCGGCCAGATGCATCCCCTTCAAAGTGCTCTGTGGAGACGGCGAAGACACGCTCACCCCCCTCCTCATGCGCGCTGGACACCCGATACGTCATCGGGTAGGTCGGCCACGGCTGTGCCGACTGTCGTTCTTCGCTCGGCCGCGGCATGATCTCCAGTTGAGTGACGCTCGCAGCTCCCTGCCGGTGCGAGGTGCCCAGGCAATCGGCGCCGGTGTCGCCGCCGCCGATGATCACCACGTGCTGGCCAGCAACGTCCAGGGGTGAGGCTTCCAGATCACCCTCTTGGACCCTGTTGGCCAACGGTAGGAACTCCATCGCCTGGTAGACGCCTGTCAGGTCACGACCAGGGATAGGAAGATCGCGCCAGGCTGTAGCACCCGTCGCGATCACGATGGCGTCGTAGCGGCGGCGCAGATCGGACACCGTCATGTCAACACCGATCTCCACGCCCGGGCGGAACTTAACCCCTTCTGCTTCCATTTGCTGCAAGCGTTGGTCCAGATGGTGCTTTTCCATCTTGAACTCAGGGATTCCGTACCGTAGGAGGCCACCGATGCGGTCGGCACGCTCGTAGACCGCCACCGTGTGACCAGCCCGTGCGAGTTGCTGGGCTGCGGCAAGCCCGGCAGGACCGGATCCGATCACAGCCACAGTCTTTCCGCTGAGGAATTCCGGTGGCTGCGGAGTGATCCAGCCCGCTTCCCACGCGCGATCCACGATCGCCACTTCGACCTGCTTGATGGTGACCGGCTCGGCGTTGATCCCCAGGACGCACGCTGCTTCGCACGGTGCCGGACAGAGCCGACCAGTGAACTCAGGAAAGTTGTTCGTTGCGTGTAGTCGTTCGATCGCCTGTCCCCAGTCGCGGTCGTAGATGAGGTCGTTCCATTCAGGAATCAGGTTGCCCAGCGGGCAGCCTTGATGACAGAAAGGAATGCCGCAGTCCATGCAGCGACCAGCCTGCTTTTCTAACTTTCGCGCATCGAAGTCTTCGTACACCTCACGCCAGTCTTGGATGCGGATATCCACCGGGCGGCGCTGGGGTAGCTCGCGATCGGTAGTCAAGAAACCACGTGGGTCAGCCATGGAGTCCTCCCATCACCGCAGCGACGGGGTCTTCGCCGCGCGCTAGCGCCTCCTCGCGTAGCCGGAGAACTCGCTTGAAGTCCTGGGGCATGACCTTGGTGAAACGGCTAGCCGCCGAGTCCCAATCCGCCAGTAGTGCCGCACCCACGCCCGAGTCGGTCTCCTCAACGTGCCGGGTGATGAGCGACTTCAACTCGTCGAGATCATCGGCATCGAGTGGATCAAGGTCGACCATCTCGGGATTGACTCGGCCAACAGGCAGATCCAGAACGTACGCGATTCCTCCGGACATACCGGCTCCCAGATTGCGCCCCACACTGCCCAAGATCACCGCGATACCACCCGTCATGTACTCCAGAGCGTGGTCACCCACTCCCTCCACGACCGCGTGGACACCGGAGTTACGAACGCAGAAGCGCTCACCCACCTGCCCGCGGATGAAGATCTCACCGCTCGTCGCCCCGTAGCCGATCACGTTGCCGGCGATGATGTTGTCCTCGGCGGTGAAGGGTGCGCGTCGATCTGGACGCACCACGATCCGACCTCCCGAAAGGCCCTTGCCGACGTAGTCGTTGGTGTCGCCCTCCAACCGCAGGGTGATACCCGCGGGTACGAACGCTCCGAACGACTGACCGGCTGAGCCTTGGAACGTGATATCGATGGTCCCATCGGGCAACCCATCACCACCGTGTGCGCGCGTGACGTGCGAACCGAGCATGGTGCCCACTGTTCGATTCACATTGCGAATCTCCACCTGCGCACGGACTGGTTCCTTGCGTTCGATGGACGGGACACACATCTCAATCAACTGGTTGTCCAGTGCACCACTTAGGCCATGATCCTGGGCAACGACCCGACGACGCGGCTGCGTATGCGCCACGTCCGGAACGTGCAGGATCGGAGTGAGATCGAGCCCATCGGCTTTCCAGTGATCGATGGCGCGACGCATGTCGAGCAGCTCCGCATGACCGATAGCCTCGTCGAGACTCCGGAAGCCCAACTGCGCGAGGTACTCGCGGACCTCTTCGGCGATGAATTCGAAGAAGTTCACCACGAAATCAGGGGAGCCAGCAAAACGCTCACGCAAGACTGGATTTTGCGTCGCGATCCCGACCGGACAGGTGTCGAGGTGACACACGCGCATCATGACGCAACCCATAACCACCAGGGGTGCAGTGGCGAAGCCATACTCCTCGGCGCCTAGCAAAGCAGCGATGACAACGTCACGCCCCGTCTTGAGTTGGCCGTCGGTTTGCACCACCACACGATCGCGCAGACCATTCAGCAGCAACGTTTGCTGAGTCTCGGCTAATCCAAGTTCCCAGGGTGCACCCGCATGCTTCAAAG
>JAQCBM010000109.1 GCA_027729865.1 Actinomycetota bacterium | reverse complement strand
CCGCCGAGCAAGCGCAGCCGCGACGCACAGACCGCCGCCGCGATGGACGACTTCGTGTCCTGGGATCCGTGGGACGGCGAGGAGCAAGGCGCCGAGGACGCGTGGTCGGCAGTCCCCACCACGTTGCCCACCTACGTCAACGCCCCGCGCGCGACCCGCGTGCGCCGTCCGATCGAGCGCGACCGCGACTGGTCCGGGGAAGCCATGGTCGAGGCGGCCCGGACTATGCGTCGGCCACGCATCACGGTTGACGATCTCGCCGATGATTCCTACGCCCTGGGTTCGCCGGTGCCCACTGCAGCAGACGACACCGCGGAATTGCCCGCCGTACGCATGGACGCAGACCTGCGCGACGGCTACGGCGAAACCCGCCGCGCCGCTGGCGAGTAACTGCTTGGCTGCTAGCCTTTCCCCTCGCTTGGGGCTGTGGCGCAGTTGGTAGCGCGTCTCGTTCGCAATGAGAAGGCCAGGGGTTCGAATCCCCTCAGCTCCACTCGCGGTTGGTGTTCATGCTGGTCTGAACGAATCGTGAACTGCCGGTTGTGCGTGCTTGACCATGATGTGGTGGGTCACGGTGTATTCGAGCAGTGATTCGTGGCTCATGTCCTTGCCGAAGCCACTGCCCTTCACTCCACCGTGCGGGGCTTCGCTGGCGATGGGCAGGTGATCGTTGACCCAGGTCACGCCAGCTTCGATGTGTTGGCTGACGCGTAGGGCGCGGGCAACGTCGTTCGTCCACACGCTGCTGGCCAGTCCGTAGTAGGAATCGTTGGCGAGATGGAGCGCGTGCTGCTCGTCATCGAAAGGAATGACGGTAAGCACTGGACCGAACACTTCGCCTTGGACAATCTCTGAATCCTGCTTGGCGTGGGTGATGAGCGTGGGTGGGTAGTAGGAGCCGGGCTGGTCAAGGGGTTCACCCCCGGAGGCGATGGTGGCACCAGCTTCCTGGGCCCGGGTGACGAAACCGTGCACCTTCTCGCGGTGGACGGATGTGATGAGCGGGCCGATGTCCGTCGATTGGTCCCAGGGATCGCCGACCGTGACTTGCTGCATGGTGTGAGCGATGGCATCGACCGCGTCTTGATAGACGTCCTTGTGCGCGTAGACACGGGTCGCGGCGGTGCAGTCCTGGCCCGAGTTATAGGTCGCCCCGAGCGTGAGCGCGTGCGCCATCGACTGGATATCCGCATCCGGGAAGACGAGTGCGGGGGCCTTGCCGCCGAGCTCCAGGTGCAGGCGCTTAACGCTGCTCGCTGCTGCGGCCATCACGGCTTGTCCGGCGCGGGTGGAGCCGGTGAGGGAGATCATCGCCGTGTTCGGATCGGTGACCAGGGCTGCGCCGACATCGTTGCCGCCCGTCACCACGTTCAGCAGTCCGGCCGGAAGGCCAGCCTCGATCGCGAGTTCGGCGAGGCGAATACTGGAGCGCGGGGTGGTGGGCGCGGGCTTGAGAACAACCGCGTTGCCGGTTGCCAGCGCCGGACCGATCTTCCAGATCGCCATGATGAAGGGGAAGTTCCAGGGCGCAATCGAACCGACCACGCCCACGGGTTGACGCATGAGTAGTGAGGTGAAGCCGTGCGAAAGTTCCGCCGCACCTGTGCCCTCGAGTGATCGCGCTGCGCCGGCGAAGAAGCGCAGGTTGTCCGCGGCGAATGGCAACTCACCGTCTTGAAAAACCGCGCGCGGCTTACCGGTTTCTTGAACCTCGAGCTTGGTGAGGTTCTCGGCGTCAGCTTCAATGGCATCAGCCAGAGTAAGCAGGATCTTCGCGCGCTCGCCGGGTGTCTTGGCTGCCCAGGCGGCTTGGGCTTGCTTGGCATTTTTGGTTGCCTCGGCGACTTGCGCGGGGGTGGCGGTGGTGACACCGTCCACCTGCTCGCCGGTTGCTGGATCGATGATGATTTGGGGAGCACCCTTGCCAGCGATGGTGGTGCCATTGATGTGGACGCCGTTGGTCATAGTCATCTTGGACGCGTGATCCTTCGTGTGGAGGGTGGTTGGTGCCTTTGTTGCGTGTTAGCTGTTGAAGCCGAGGCCGAAGAAGTCGAGCGTGCGCAGCCAGAGGCCACGCTTGCCGGTGCGGTCCTCGCGGGCGAGTTGCGAGCGGGTGAACTGCACTATCGGGTAGCGCAGCGGTTCGGGTGGGAAGGGGAAGGGCTTGCGAGTGACGATGGTGAGTGATGTGCGTTCGGTCTTCTGCCGCTCGAGCAGGTCGAGCATGGTGAGTGCACCGAATCGCGAGGACGCGGTGCCCAGACCGGTATAGCCGACGGCGTAAGCGAGGTTGCCACCCATCGCGGTGCCGAACGCGGGCGTGAAGCGCGAAGTGGAGTCGATGATGCCGGCCCATTTGTTGGAGAAGCGCAGACCTTCGAGTTGCGGGAAGGTGGTGAAGAACTGCGCGGCGAGCAGCTGGTGGCTTTGGTCGCGGTGTTCTAGGCGCGGGTCGGTGTTGTTGCCGCGGTGATAGATGGCGTCGTATCCGCCCCACAGGATCCGGTTGTCTGGGGTGCGGCGGTAGTAGTGGAACTGGTTGCCGATGTCGGTCAGGCCCTGGTTCTCACTCCATCCGATCGAATCGAGTTGAGATGCCGTGAGAGGTTCGGTGACCAAGACGTGATCGAAGATCGGCAGCATCCGGTAGCGCAGACGCTTCAGCAGCGGGGTGAAGCCGTTTGTTGCCAGCGCGACTTTTCTTGCGTTGATGGATGCGACCGGGGTGTGAACCGTGATGCCGGAGCCGTTGGTTGACTTCTTGAGTGCGATCGCGTCGGTGTTCTCGTAGATGCGAACGCCGCGCTTGAGTGCTGCGGTCTTGAGTCCCCAGGAGAGTTTGGCCGGGTCCATCAAGCCGCCGCCGGAGCGCACGCGCAAACCACCGAGGTAGGTGGGTGAGTGGACGTCGGCTTGCACCTTGTCCTGGTCGAGTAACTCCACGTCCTCACCCCACTGCTGGTGGATCTCGAACATGCCGGGCAGGAGCGCCTTGGCGTGCGGGGTGAGTGCGATCGCTGTTTTGCCAACCAAGCGAAGGTCGCAGTCGATGCCCTCGGCTTCGACGAAGTCTGCGATGGCCTGCAGGTTCGCCCGGCCCTGGTGCACGAGCGTGGGCATTTCCTTGGGCCAGATGTGTTCACCGTGCGCAAGACCGTGCGTGAGGGACGCGGAGATGAAACCGCCGTTGCGGCCGCTGCCGCCGTGCGCGATGGTTTTCGCGTCGATCAGCACAACGTCTCTGCTCGGATCTTGTTCCTTGGCGTGAATCGCCGTCCACAGACCGGTGAAACCACCGCCGATGATCAATAGATCTGCATCAGTGTTGGCGATGAGTGGTGCTTCGGCTTCGGGCGCGCCAGGTTGGTCGAGCCAGGAAACACCGTGCTGGACGTCCTTCAGCGATGCGAGCACTGCGGGGGTTACGGGCGGGTTGGCCATTGGATTTGTTGATGGGTTCGCGGTTGCGTTCATGTGGTTTGTCATGGTGTGCTCGAGGTGTCGGTGAGGATGATGGCGTCGTCGGCGTTCCAGGAGAGCGCAACGGCTTCACCCACGCGGTGGGCCGGTGCGCCGGGTTGGCGAGCCATGAGGGGTGTGTCGAGCCCAGCAATCTGCACCGCGGTAACAGAAGAACCGCCGTAGAAGTGTGTTTCGACCACGGTTCCGGCGAGCGCGGCCTCGGCGGTGTTCGTGTGCACGCGCACGTGCTCGGGGCGCAGCATGAGGATCGATTCCCCGATCACGTTGTTCGGATTGATCGCGGGCAGTACTGGGCTGCCGGAAACGTGCGCGGTGAATGCTGTTGGCTCGTTCGTGCCGCTCGCGGTGCTCGCGGTTCCAGGGATGAGGGTGCCCGAGCCGATGAAGTCCGCAACAAAGACGTTCGCCGGGCGGGTGTAAAGCGTGACCGGATCGGCAACCTGCTGCACCCGACCATCGTGCATCACCGCGATGCGATCGGCCATGCTCATCGCTTCTTCCTGATCGTGGGTGACCACCACGAAGGTGATACCCACCTCGTGCTGAAGCCGCTTGAGTTCGAGCTGCATCTCCGCGCGCACCTTGCGGTCTAGTGCCGACAGCGGCTCGTCGAGCAGCAGCAACTTCGGGCGCTTCACGATGGCGCGGGCGAGGGCAACGCGCTGACGCTGGCCGCCGGAGAGTTGGTTCGGGCGGGCCTTGGCCTTGTCGGTGAGTGCGACGGTCTCAAGGACCTCGTCCACGCGGACGTTGATCTCATCCTTGGCCATGCCTTCGCGCTCGAGGCCGTATGCGATGTTCTTGCGCACGTTCATGTGTGGGAACAGCGCGTAGGACTGGAACATTAAATTGACCGGACGCTTGTTGGGTGGGAGCGCGAGCAGATTTGTTTCGTGCTTTCCGTCGTCATCGTTGATGGTGATGGAACCGGTATCGGGAGCTTCGAAGCCGGCAATCGCACGCAGCAGTGTGGTCTTGCCACAACCGGAAGGGCCCAGGAGTGCGAAGAACTCGTTGGGGTGAATGTCGATGCTGACATCGTCCAGCGCGACAGTGGAGTCGTACGCCTTTGAGACGTGTTGGATAGACAACAGGGGCGTGGTGGTTGCGCTTGTGTGTGACTGCGTGTGTGGCTGCGTATTCATGGGCTAGACGGCATCCGTGAGTCGGGTGATCCGCTGGGCGGAGAGCACGATGGTGAAGCTGACCAACAGCAAGATGGCAGCCAAGGCATTGATTTCCGGGGTCACGCCGAAGCGGACCATCGAGTAGATGACGATCGGCAGGGTAGGTGTGGAGGGTCCGTTGGTGAAGAACGCGATTACGAACTCATCGAGGCTGAGGGTGAACACCAGAAGCGCGCCGGCGATGATGCCGGGAGCCAGGCTCGGCAGGGTGATCTTGAAGAACGTGGTGGTCGCACCGGCGCCGAGGTCGCGGCTGGCTTCCTCGAGACTCGCATCAGTTTGACCCAACCGGGCGATGACCACGGCCGCCACGAATGCCATGCCGAACACCACGTGGCTGAGCAGCACGGAGAACAAACTCAAGGTCACGCCGATGAGTGAGAAGAACGCGAGCAGCCCGATGGCCAGCGCGAGGTCGGGGATGATCGCCGGGGTGAGGGAATAGGCCTCGACGATCGCTGAACGGAAGTAACGGGCCACGCCGATCGCGAGCAGCGTGCCCAGGATCGTGGCGAGAATGGTCGCGCTGATGGCCACGATCATCGTGTTGATGAAGCCCTCGCGGATGAGCTCGTTGTTCACCAGCTCGCCGTACCAGCGGGTGGAGAAGCCCTGCCACACGAACGGCGTCTTGCTGGCGTTGAAACTCATCACCACGAGGACCGCGATGGGTATGTAGAGGAATGCGTACGTCACGATCAGTGGCAGGCGTAGCCAACCGATAGTGGATCGCTTCTTGGCTCGGGTGGCTTGCGCGGTTGCTTCAGACACGGGTGGCCTGCTTCCCGTTGATGCGCCGGGAGATAGCGGCCTGAATCGCGAAGAGTGCAACGAGCAACAGCACCACGAACAGCGCCATCACCGCGCCGAAGGGCCAGTCACGCGCTTCGAGGAATTGATCGCGGATCAAGTTGCCGACCATCACGGTCTTTCCGCCGCCGAGCAGTTCGGGGACGATGAAGTTGCCCATGCTGGGCACGAATACGAAGATCGCGCCGATCATGGTGCCCGGAAGAGTGAGCGGCAGCGTGACATCGAAGAAGGTGCGGATGCGGCTAGCGCCAAGGTTGCTCGCCGCCTCAAGAAGTTGGCGGTCCAGGCGCTCGATGGATGCGTACACCGGCAGAACCACGAGCGGTAAGTAGGCGTACAGCAGACCGACGATCACCGCACCGGGCGTGTAGAGCAAGCCGAAGGGTGCTCCTGCTACGCCGAGGGTGACAAGCGTTTGGTTTACCGGGCCTTCGGAGTTGAGCAGAATGATCCAGGCGTAAGTGCGGATCAGGAAGTTCGTCCAGAAGGGCAACACCACGAGAACAAGTGCGACGGTGCGCCACTTCGGTGGAAGCCGGGTGATCGCGTACGCCGTCGGGTAGCCGAGCAGTAGCGCCAGGATGGTGGTGATGCCGGCGATCATCACCGAGGTGCCGAACACCTTCAGGTACACCGGCTCGAACAACCGGCCGTAGTTCTCGAAGGTGAACTCCCAGACGATGCCGCCGAAGCGACCGCGGGAGAAGAACGAGTACACGAAAATCAACAGAAGCGGGATAGTCATGAACGCCGTGATGTACAGCAGGCCTGGTCCGGTGAAAATCCACCGTGGACCACGCGCGCTCAGGGCGCGATGCCTGGTGGCATCGCGCCCTGAGGCGGTTGACGTGTCCTGCTCGCTGGCAGGAGGCGTCGTTGTTGGTGTTGTCATCGACTAGCTAGACGTAACCTCTGTTGC
>JAQCBM010000108.1 GCA_027729865.1 Actinomycetota bacterium | reverse complement strand
GGACTCGTACTGACGGCGCTGATCTTGGGTGCGATCGTCGCGAACATCAACCTCAGCGTCGCGAACGTCGCCCTTCCCGATATCGGTTCATCGCTCGATGCGAGCCAAACGCAACTCAACTTGATCGCTGTCGGTTGCACGCTCGGCCTGGCGATGAGCGTTCTTTACCTCGGCGCACTTGGAGATCGGTACGGACGCAAGCTCATGCTCAGCCTGGGCATGATCCTCACCGTTCCGGCGAGCATCATTTCCGCCTGGGCACCAACTGCGGACCTCCTTGTATTCGGACGTATCTTCACCGGCATCGCGGCGGGTATGGCTTACCCGACCACCCTTGCGCTCATCACCGCGATCTGGGCGTCCGGCCCCAAACGCGTGAAGGCGATCGCGCTGTGGTCGGGTGTGAGCGGTGGGGGTGCGGTTCTCGGTCCCGTCATCGCCGGCGCGCTGCTCGAGCAGTTGTGGTGGGGCTCGGTGTTTCTCATCGCCATCATCCCGGCGCTGCTCACGCTCGTGCTTGTCGTCATCGCAGTACCCGCGCACGTCAACGAATCCAAGGACGCCGTCGATCACTTGGGCGGTGTTCTCACAGTCTTCATGGTGGCCGCTCTCGTGATCGGGCTCGGAGTCATTGCATCACCTGGTGGCATCACCCGCGCACTGATTCTCATCGCAGTCTCCTTGGTGATCGCCGGCATCTTCGTCGCCCACGAGAAGCGTGCATCCAATCCGCTTTACGACCTGCAGATCGCCAAGCGACGACTCTTCTGGGTTGCCGCTCTCGGTGGCATGGTCGCGTTCGGTTCCTTGATGGGTGCGATGTTCATCGGTCAGCAGTTCTTGCAGAACGTGCTGGACTACTCCACGTTCGGTTCCGGTCTTGCTGTGTTGCCGGCAGCGGTCGGCATGATCGCGATCGCTCCCACCTCAGCGAAGCTCGTCATGAAACTTGGCTCACGGGACACGATGCTGCTCGGCTACGCCAGCATCTTCCCTGCGTTCATCATCATGCTGATCGCCTGGAAGGAGAACACGCCCTACTGGCAGGTCGGACTGTCTTACCTGCTCATCGGAGTGGGGGCCGCTCTCGTCCTTACCCCCGCATCACGCGCCCTGACCAGTTCGGTCCCCGTCACCCGCGTTGGCATGGCCAGCGGCACCACCGATCTGCAGCGCGATCTCGGTGGCTCGATCATGCAGGCGATCCTCGGTTCGGTCTTGACCGCGGGGTATGCATTCTCGATGGCCAAGCAGATCGGTAATTCCCCCGATGCCTCGAAGGTGACTTCGGAGACCGAGGCCACGTTGCAGCTGTCCTACTCGAGTGCACAGAAACTGGGCGAGCAGTACCCGCAGTATGCGCAAGCCATTACCAGTGCCGCGCGAGAATCCTTTTTATCGGGCGGTAACTGGGCGTACGGAGCAGCCGCCGCCGCAATTGCGCTTGGCGCCGTGCTGGTGTTCTTCGCCTACCCGGGCAAGTCCCAAGAGACTTCGCTCCTGAACGAGTACGCGAAGAAAGACGCTGCGTCAGTCGGGTAACACGATCCGGAAGGTATGCGTCCACCCCTGAGCTCCGTAGTTGCGTGAGACCGCTTGCCCGCGAGCGCCGTCGTACTTGCCCGATCCACCGAGCACAGGGCGCACCGTCTTGGTTCCTGGCGCCAATGTGGCACCTGCGGGCGGGTAGAGAGATACACCACCGACGACGAGTTGATCGGCCTCATCACCGAAGACGAACGTCAAGTTCGATGCACGCAACTCCTGGCCGTCACTCACGTTCTCCGCAAGTGTGGTCAGCGTTCCACTGAGGTATTGGCCGTCTGCGGCTTTGCCATCCACGGCCATCGGGATGAAGAACGTCCGCACCATGCCGATTCCGCTTCCGCTCGTGGCGATAGGCGTGACTGCCTGGTGGTAGACCCGGACCACTTCGCGCTCGCTGGCGGCTTGAGCCTGCGTGCTAGTGGCCATGAATCCGACAATCAGCAGGGGAATTGCGACGACGCTACGAAGTCTCATGCAGCGGACCTTACGCTCAGGTCGTGGATATCCCCGAATGGCTTGACCTTTCCGGCCGGGTGGCGATCGTGACCGGCAGCGGTTCGGCGTCGGGTATCGGTATGGCGACGGCACGAGCACTCGGTGAACTTGGGGCAGCCGCGGTGATCTCCGCTACGGGGGATCACATCCACGACCGGGTCGCGGAGCTTCGTGGCGAAGGGCTGGACGCGCACGGCGTTCCTGTTGATCTGACGTCGATGTCCGGTGCGCGTTCAGTGGTGGAGTTCGCTGCGGCGAACATGGGTGTTCCGACCATCCTGGTCAACAACGCGGGAATGACCCATCAGGGAGCGGTGGTCGAATCCGGTTCAGCCGTGGACATCAGCGAAGAGCAATGGCACCGCGGGCTTCAACGCAACCTAGATACCGGCTTTTTCATGACCAAGGCTGCAATTCCCTACATGCGTGAGCAACGCTTCGGTCGCATCGTCTTCGTTTCAAGCGTCACAGGGCCGCTGATGGCGATGCGAGGTGAGGCTGCGTACGCAGCGGCGAAGGCCGGAATGGTGGGTCTCATGCGCTCGATCGCTATCGACGAAGCACCGAATGGGATTACGGCCAATGCCGTTGCGCCCGGCTGGATCGCAACGGGTGCGCAGACGGATGGGGAGGCAAGCGAGGGGCTTGGAGTTCCGATCGGGCGAAGTGCCGATCCAGCGGAGGTAGCGGTGGGCATCGCGATGCTGTGTGCACCGGGTGCGGGCTACATAACCGGTCAGATCATTGCGATTGACGGCGGCAACTCCATCGATGAGGAACGAGGAAACCGCTAACTCGCGACCAGGTGCTCCAACGTCGCTCCTCGGGCGTAGCCGCACTCGTTGCACAGCACCACGAAGCCGAGTTTCTCGCTGCGAACGATCTCGAAATCCTCCTCGTGGCAAACCGGACACATGAGGTTCGGGTCTGCGTACATGTTCCCTCCCTGGCTTGGTGGTCGTCGTGCCTCTAGCGAGCCTTTACTTAGCCGGGGAAGTACTTCCACGCTCTGATGGCTGCATGAACGGGCGGGAAAGTCGATGTGATTGCCACACGAATTTCGGATGTCCGGAAAACCGCACATATGGCGGACAGCGGACTCCTACCCTCCTGCGGTACGCAGTAGCCTCCCCCGGTGACCGAATTCCAGGAACTGACCATTGCTCGCCATCTGACGCAGCGACTGCATGAATTGAGTGTTTCGGAAGGTTTCGGGATCGTCGGCGATTACGTCTTGAAGTTCGTCGGCACCTTGCACGAGGCCGGTATGCCGGTGTTGAACACCACCGATGAGCAGGGCGCGGGATTCGCAGCCGATGCATACGCCCGGGTTCGCGGATTCGGCATGGTTGTCTGCACCTACGGCGTGGGTGGCCTTAAGTTGGCCAACGCAACGGCCAATGCCTGGTCCGAGCGCGTACCGCTACTGGTGGTCAGCGGTGCTCCGGGGATTAGCGAGCGGGAAAACGATCCGATGCTTCACCACCGGGTGAAGGATTTCGATACCCAGCTTCGTGTCTTCCAGGATCTGACATGTGCCCAAGCCGTTCTCGGAAACGCCCACGCCGCTGCCGATGAAATCGACCGCGTCATGGCGTGCATGGTTTCCGAGCAACGTCCGGGTTATCTGGAAGTGCCGCGCGACATGGTCACCCAGGTGATCGCACCACCGGAGTCGTCTCTTCATGTGCACGTTCCGCCCGTCGACGAGGCTGCGCTGCGTCACGCGGTGGGTGATGTGATGGCGCATCTTCGCGACGCGAGCACAGCCGTCATCCACGCCGGTGCGATGGTCGAGCGTAGGAAACTGAGCAAGGCGCTCTATCGCTTGGCTACGACGTCGGGCATCCCGGTTGCCTCGAGCTCGCTGGCGCGCGGCGTATTCCCGGAGCGCCACGAACTCGGCTTGGGCGTCTACCTCGGTGCGCTCAGTCCCGAACACGTAGTTCGTCGCGTCGAAGACGCCGACGTTCTGCTGAGCCTCGGTGTGCTGCAAACCGACCTCACGCTGGGCGCATTCACCGCGCACATCGACCACGAGCGTTACATCCTCGCCACGGATACCGACGTGACTGTTGGGTACTCCACTTACCGCGACGTTCCGCTGTGGGCGTTCATTCCGGCTCTCGCCGACGCTCTTGATGGCGAGAGCATCTCGGTTGGCCACTCTCCATTACCCACCCACGAGAATTTCGTTCCATCGGATGATGCGTGCACGGTCTCGGACGTGGTTCACGCAATCGAGATCCATCTGGACGAACGGCACTCGCTCTTGTTGGATCCAGGAGAGGCGCTCTTCTCCGCTGTGGATATGCGTGTTCCGACCTATGCCCACGCGAGTGCGTACTACGCAACCATGGGCTACGCAGTCCCCGCGGCTCTCGGCGTGGGTAAGGCAGACCCCGATCGCCGTCCTGTGGTTGTTGTCGGCGACGGTGCGTTCGTGATGACCGGTTTGGAAGCAGCCGCCTGCGCTTACAACGGAGTCCCCGCGATCATCGTCGTGTTGGACAACTCCGGCTACGGAACACAGCGCCCCATCATGGATGGTCCTTTCAACGACATCCCCGCGATCGCAGTTGAACGTCTTCCCGAAGCGTTCGGGACTGGGTGTGGTTTCGATGTGAGGACGCGAGCCGAACTCGACGACGCACTGCACGAGGCGGTCGACAGCGATGAACTGTGCATCTTGCGCGTCCACCTTCCGAAGGACGGCAGAAGTGCGGCACTCGAACGTCTGGGAGAAGCGCTGCGCGCACGAGCCTGACTCACCATCACCGGACTCGCTAATTTTCTCTGGTTCGACACTGAAGCGCTTGAGGCCGCTGAGTTCACTCTGTTCGGGAACATGTTCACGGCGATCAATAGCGGTCCCCGATTCCCGCAGTCCGAGGCCGTTACTTTCATGGTGCACTGCGGTATGCAGGAGGAGATTGACCGAATATGGGACGCACTCATGCCAATGAAGAAGGTTGAGATTGGTGCCTTACCGGCTGCTGCATCTGCGTAGTGCCGTGTCGGCGCCCCCAGTAGATCGCCGCCACACTCCACGTCTCCTCAGCTTGTGTTCACGTTGGTGGCCAGCGGCGGGGTTGAACCGCCGGCCTTCCGATTTTCAGTCGGTGGCAGTGGCGTCACGGTGCTCCATGGTGAACCAGTGTGTAGAGCGTCCGATTTCCGTCAGTTCTTGACGTCATTCGTAGTGACTCCACATTGCAAGAACTCGAACGATCCGGTCAGATTCCAACACCTCGTAGACGAGGCGATGTTGAATATTGATGCGCCGCGAGTAACAGCCTCTGAGGTCTCCGACTAGCTTTTCGTACGGGGGTGGATTGCTGAATGGGTTGTCGGCAATCACGTCAAGGAGTCGTTGAGCCTGTGGCTGCAGTCCGCTGCTGGTGAGCTTCTTTGCATCTTTTCGGGCACGGGTGGTGAAGGCCAGATCGTAGGTCACCAGGTCAACGGGGTGGTATCGATCGGTTCGTCCCGCCCGGAGTTGATGTCTTCCACAAGGCCTGGAACTGAGTGCAACGCGACTGTTTCCATGACGGCGTTCCAGTCGTCTTCGGAGACCAGGACCGCATTGCCGGACTTGCCGGTAATCGTGATAGGGCTATGACTGGTGTTGACTTCGTTCAGCAAGTTGTAAAGCTTGGCTCGGGCGTCTGTCGCTGTGATCGTGTTGGACATGAAACAAACGTACGGAATCACGTACGATAATGCAAGTCCTATGCGACTTTGCAGCAGACTGCCAGGCACGTCACACATCCAAAAGGTGCGGTGGCCAGGGGCGGGGTCGAACCGCCGACCTTCCGATTTTCAGTCGGTGGCAGTACCGTCTCTGTGATTCATGGTGCTTCAGTGTGTAAAGCGATTCCCTCACAATGCAGCATTTATGTAGCACTGTGAATCGTGGCGTTGCGCTATGTCTGTGACAAATTAGTGACACGATTCGCCAACTAGTTTTGGTCCTTGTGGTGGCTGCACATCTAGGGGCAACTCGCTATTTCACTTTTTAGCTCTCGGTAACTAGTGGATTGATGGAGACGACTTGCACGCTGTCGGGTTCGAACCGACTCCACTTATCGAGATGTTCATTGCTTTTAGACCGGTCGCGGGGTTACCTGCTGCGCTAGCTTTCTTCTCCTGCCTGAAGAAAGTTGGGCGTTTACTGACCGTTGAGCAGATTGCTTTCCCCGTTGGTTAATGCGGTGTATCTTTTTACTATCTACTTATCATGTGGAGGATGTATGGATGCTCAAGGTTTTTTAGCAGCCCTTACCCCTGCTGTGACTGATGCGGATGCGCGGGAACGTTTCCTTGCCGACCCCAAAGCAGTACTGGCAGCCGCGGGTTTGGATCTACCGGAGTGGTTCACGGTCACTGCACGTGAAGGTGATGCCGCTGAACT
>JAQCBM010000107.1 GCA_027729865.1 Actinomycetota bacterium | reverse complement strand
TGTCCCATTAGCACCTGCACGGCTTGCACCAAAGTTCGCACTCCGATCACCTCGACACCCGGCACGCGGGCACACTCGTGAACGTTCTCGGCCGGCACCACGATTCGCCTGAAACCCGCTTGCTGCACCGCGCAGGTCACAGTGATGGCACCGGGAACCGCCCGCACATGTCCATCGAGCCCGAGTTCACCCACGAATACCGGCTGATCGTCGTGTTCTGAAAGCGCCGGAATCTGCTCATCGGCGGAAAGCACACCGATCGCGATGGGCAGATCCAATCCCGTTCCGTGTTTGCGCACGTGCGCAGGAGAGAGACCGATCGTGACCCGTCCCAGTGGCCAAGTCAGCCCAGCGTTACCCACCGCGCAGCGAGCCCGGTGTCGAGCTTCGCCAATGGAGGTATCTGCGAGACCGACGAGCCCCACGGCCGGTAACCCCTGCGCCACATCGACCTCGACGGTGACGACCGTTCCACTCACCCCGGACACCACAGCACCGTGCACTTGCGCGAGCGCCACCTCACACCGCCCGCAGGTGTTCGATTACCGGTTGACCGGCTGGCGGGATCGTCACTGCGATCACGTCGAAGCGCAGCCGGGGCGCGTGAATAGATCGGTGCTCCAACCACGCGAGTGCGAGCGAGCGCAACGTCCGCATCTTGCGCGTGGTGATCGCTTCCACCGGCGATCCGTAAGCGATCGACCGTCGGGTCTTCACCTCGACTATCACCAGTTCGTCGCCGTCGCGGACCACCAGATCGAGTTCACCGCGCACGCCCTGGCCACGCGGGCGCCAATTGCGATCAAGCACGACCATGTCGCGCGATCGCAGATATTCCATAGCCAGTTGTTCACCGCGCTGGCCGAGTGCAATCCGGTCGTCTGGTGCTTCAGGTGTCTGCATGCACGCAAGGCTGCGCGTTCGAAGGCGCCACCCGCCAGGGTGCATTTCCAGGCTGTGGAAAGCCTGATCACTACCTGGGGACGGACTCCACAACGATCATCTCGACCGCAAGATCGGGTGCGTCCACCTGCAATTCCCGCACCAGCGCGTCAGCCGCATCCTGGGCTCGTGCCTTCGCCTCCGGACCCAGCCCGTCAATGATGAATAGTGCCTGCTCGGTTTCCTCCCCCAGCCGCGTCCGAACGCATTGTCGCCAGTTCCATCGTCTGCAGGTGACACCAGAATCGTCCTTCCACACGATCTCACCTGCCGGGACGGCCTCTTCGATGCGCTCCCCATCCGCTGTTGTGTCAAACAGGTCAGTCCCGTCGGAAATGACCAACTGTGGTGGGCCTAAGTAGGCAGCCAGATTTTCACCGCCGATCGGAATCTGGTGCATAACCGAGATGGCGTTGTAGACATCCGTCAGCCTGTCGATACGCGGTAAACCCTTGTCCGCACGACGCAGCAAAGACTCAACGCTGGAGCGGGCCTCGCGTGGCTTCACACCAAACGATGCGTAAGCATCGCGCCACACTGCAACCTCCGCAAGATCATGAGCAGCGCCCTCACCAACCACGCTGCGTGCGTACTCTTCGGCGGCTGCTAGCAATGTCTCACTGTGGTCGGTGCACGGACCTGGCCGAAGATTGGTAACCGACATCACCACGGCTACGTAGTCCGGGAATCGATCCCACACAGCGGAGTCAACTCGAGCCCCCGCCAATAAATCAGACATCAGCGTTCCCCTCTTCTGCATCGATATCCAATGTCGGCTGCTCGAGCAAGCGCCAACTGGTCCGGTGGTGAATGCTCACTCCCGATATCTGTAGGGCACGGCGGTGTTCCTGCGTTCCATAACCGACGTTGCGGCACCAGCCGTACTCAGGGAACTCAGCGTGGAGCTGGTGCATGAGTGAATCGCGGTGCACCTTGGCGATGATCGACGCCGCGGCGATGCTGGCACAGCTGGCATCTCCCTTGACCAGCGTGTGAACTGGAAATGAGGAATCGATCGGACTGAGGAAGTCATGGTGTCCATCGAGCAAGACGACCGCACTTGATAGCGCGCAGGAGGCCACGACCTGTTGCACCGCCTGCGCCGCCCCCTCCCCCAATGCCCGCGTTATGCCGACAGCATCGATTCGGCCGGGTGCCACATCCACTACGGCGCACCCCAGCGCCCAGGTCTGCACTTTCGGAGCCAAGTCCTCCCGGCGCTTGGCCGATAAGGCCTTGGAGTCGCGCACCCCCTGCGGCGCATCCGGCGTGCGTGCGTTGATCGCGACTGCCCCGAGAGTTACCGGACCTGCCAGCGCACCACGCCCCACTTCATCTACCGCGATGACGACATCAGCAGATCTTTCGGCGAGGAGTTGGTGTTCAACGGTCAAGTCCGGGGGCGATACGGGCACAGCCAGTCCTGCTAGTCCTGCTAGTCCTGCTCGTTGAGAGCGTTCAAGGCCGGGTTGCCGAAGATGGACGGAATCGTCTCGATCGCCAACCGGTCGAAAGGCCATAGGACCAGAACCACTCGTCCCACCGCGTTATTCGTCGGGACCGCGCCGTCGTTGGCGTCCAAGTGGTAACGCGAATCCCGGGAATCACCGCGGTTATCTCCCAGCACGAACATGCTGTCGGACGGCACCGTCACATCGAAGCGCACCTGATCGGTGGGCCCGATGATGTAGTCCTCGTCGAGCGGCACACCATTAACAACGATGCGTCCTTCCGCATCGCAGCACGCCACACGATCTCCCCCGATTCCGATGACCCGCTTCACCAAGTCATCGCCGGAATCACTGGGCAGCACGCCAATAAACGTGAGCCCTTGCCGCAGAGTGGTGCGCCAATCATCAGCTGGCGCTAAGGGTTCAGGTAGCCAATCTCCTGGATCCTTGAACACGACGATCTCGCCGCGCTTCACACCCGAAATGGTCGTCGTGATCTTCGAAGCAATGATGCGATCACCGGGGCGCAGCGTGTCCTCCATGGAGGCACTCGGTACGTAGAACGCTTGCAAGAGGAAAGCGCGGATCAGTGCCGATAGCGCGAGTGCAACGACGACGATGATCACTACTTCGCGAGCGCCGCGCCAGAAAGGGTGGGCCTTCTTCTTCTCACGCGCATGCTTACCGCGTGGTTCGTCGGCCACTAGTTGCTCGCACCCTCGGTCACTGCAGAGCCGTAGTCGGGCAGCGGAATGTTGGAGATTCGGTTCAACGGCCACACGACGGTCATCGCGCGTCCCACCACGGAATCTTCTGGCACGAAGCCGCCGCCGGGATCTCCGAGATGGACCCGCGAGTCCGCCGAAGCCGAACGGTGGTCACCCATAACCCACAGTGTGCCCTCTGGAACTTCCACATCGAACGGTTGCAGACTCGGCGCGTCACCGGGAAATAGGTACTCCGACTCTTCGAGCGGTTCACCGTTCACCAGGATGCGGCCTTGCTCGTCACAACAGGTCACGCGGTCCCCACCCACGCCGATCACACGTTTGATGAAGTCGGTGGAATCGGGCGCAACCAGGCCGAAGGATTGCCCTACCCACACCAGCGCACCGGTGATCGGATCGCGATCGGGCACCACCTCGGCGGGCACGAATGATCCCGAACCGTTGAACACCACAACATCGCCGCGTTCGATATCCCGGAATCGGTACACCATCCGATTGACCAGCACTCGGTCACCGATCTGCAGGGTGTTCTCCATCGAACCCGAGGGAATGGAGAAAGGCTTAACCACGAAGGTGGTGATCAGCAGAACAACGGCCAGCGCGATGGCGATCGTGACCGGAATATCCCACCAGGATTGCCGCTCCCGGTCGGCCAAGGTCAGCTCTCCGTTTGCTCGGTGTCTACAGCATCAACAGCGTCCACAGCGTCTGCCGTGTCCGCCGGCGCTGCCTTCGCAGCACTGCTGGCAGCGGCGTTCACCGCACTAGAAGGCACGTTGTCGCGACGCTCGCGGATCTTGGCCGCCTTGCCGCGCAGCCCACGCAGGTAGTAGAGCTTCGCGCGACGAACGTCACCCTTGGTGACAAGTTCGATCTTCTCCACCACAGGAGAGTGCAGAGGGAACGTGCGCTCAACACCCACACCGTAGGAAACCTTGCGAACAGTGTAGGTCTCGCTTGCACCAGAACCCGAGCGAGCGATGACCACTCCCTGGAAAACCTGAACGCGGGTCTTGTTGCCTTCGACGACCTTCACGTGAACCTTCACGGTGTCGCCGGCGCGGAATTCGGGGATATCGTCGCGCAGCACTGCGGCATCGACGGAATCAAGGGTCTTCATCGCTGCTTCTCTTCTCTGCAAGCGCCACAAGTCGCCCACGGTTAGGTGGAGTGGTGTGCCCTCATGCGTCCCTTGTGGCAGACATCGGGCGGGTCTCTAAAGCCCCGTAAGTCTGCCACACCCCGCTCAGCAGACTCAGGCGCGGGGCTAAGCGAGGTC
Source organism: Actinomycetota bacterium (assembly GCA_027729865.1). Classification (GTDB taxonomy): domain Bacteria; phylum Actinomycetota; class Actinomycetes; order S36-B12; family S36-B12; genus S36-B12. The sequence continues at coordinate 2,284 of JAQCBM010000107.1, read as the reverse complement.
GGGGCGGCGCTGGTTTGTTCGTTGCTGCGCCTGCTCCTCACGCCAGGCAGCGATCCGGCCATGGTCACCGGATAGCAGCACCTCAGGAACTTCGAGGTCGCGCCAGGACGCAGGCTTGGTGAAAACCGGACCTTCCAGCGCCGGACCTTCAGCCTTACTGAACGAATCATCCGCGGCGCTCTCGGCGTTGCCCAGCACACCGGGGATCAATCGGGCAACGGCCTCCACCATCACCAACGCAGCAGCTTCCCCACCGGCCAGCACGTAATCGCCGATGCTCACCTCGCGCACGCCCGCCCAGTCCTCACGACCGGCGTAGTGCTCGGCGATCCGAGCATCGATGCCTTCGTAGCGACCGCAGGCGATCACCAGGTGCTCCGAAGCGAACAACTCCCCCGCCATCGCTTGGTCAAATCGATAGCCAGAAGGCGTGGGGATGATCAGCAGTGGCTTGCTCGTGCTGGATGCGCGAATGTTGTCAAGAACCTCACCCCATGGTTCCGGCATCATCACCATGCCCGGGCCACCGCCGTAGGGAGTGTCATCGACACTTCGGTGTTTGTCCGTGGCGTACTCGCGTAAATCATGGACGCGCACATCGAGCAGTCCGGCTTCACGAGCCTTGCCCACAAGGGATAGTTCGAGAGGTGCTAGGTAGTCAGGAAAGATCGAGACGATGTCGAGCCGCATCACAGTTCCTCATCGAGCAATCCATCCGGGGGTGTGATCACGATCCGCTTGTCTGCCACATCAACCGACGGCACGAATTCTTCGATGAACGGCACGAGGACTTCGCGGTCATCTGTGGTGCGAATTACCAGCATGTCCTGCGCGGGAAGGTGTGCCACTTCGGTGACCGTTCCGATCACGACACCATCGCCGTCGCAGACTTCACAATCCACGAGCGAAGAGTCGTAGAACTCTTCGGGATCCTCCGGTTGCTCACCTTCGGGACGATCCACGCTCAGGACTTGATTACGCAGCTGCTCCACCGCGTTGCGGTCGTCGTAGCCCTCGAAAGTCAGCAATAACCGACCGCTATGCCACGTGGACGAGGTAACGACCAACTCACGTCCGGAATCAGACAACAGGCGCGAGCCCACCGCAAAGCGTCGGTCGGGCTCGTCGGTGCGAACCTCGATGCTGACAGCTCCCCGAACACCGTGGGGACGTCCGATGCGCCCCACCACAACGAGCACGGTTAAGCGTCTTAGCGTTCGCCGACGTCGAGGAAGTCCACTCGCACCCCGCGACCATCGTTGATGGCGGTAACGACGGTGCGCAGAGCGGTCGCGGTGCGGCCGTTACGACCGATCACCCGACCCATGTCCTCAGGGTTGACGCTGACCGCGAGCGTGGTGCCGCGACGACCCGAACGCTCGGTGACCGAGACGTCGTCCGGGTTGTCGACGATCCCACGAACCAAGTGGCCGAGAGCCTCGTCGAGCATTAGTCGGTCTTCTCGGCTTCTGCTGCGGGTGCTTCGGCAGCGGCTTCGGCAGGCTCGTCTTTCTTCTCGCCCTTCACAGCATCGACGGCGTCTTCGACGACCTCTTCGACCTTGTGAACGACAGCTTCGACGGCCTCTTCGACCTTCTCCGCTACCGCCTCGACAACCTCTTCGACCTTCTCGGCAGCCTCTTCGACCTTCGACTCGACCTTCTTCTTGGTCGGGGTCTTGGGCTCGCTGGCGGCTTCCTTGACGGCGGACTCGTAGGCGACCTTCTTGTCGGCCTTGGGCTCGGCAACCTTCAACGTGCCTTCTCCGCCGGGCTCACCCTTGAACTTCTGCCAGTCACCGGTCACCTTGAGGATGGCGGCGACGGCCTCGGTCGGCTGCGCGCCAACACCGAGCCAATACTGAACACGCTCGGAGTCGACCTTGATCAGGCTCGGCTCTTCGAGCGGCTGGTAGATGCCAATCTCCTCGATGGCGCGACCGTTACGGGCGGTGCGCGAATCGGCGACGACGACGCGGTACTGCGGGGCGTGGATCTTGCCCACGCGCTTCAACTTGATCTTGACTGCCACGGGTGGCTGCTCTCCTGACGTATGGGTGACGGACCTGCCGCGGCGTGGGGTGCCAGGCGAGTCCGACGTGTGGACCGCCGAATGCGAGGTGAGAGGGCCACGCCTTCGACGAGAACCCCGAAAGTGTGCCAGAACGAACGACGACGCCCACCGCCGGGGGCGACCTGGGCGCCGAGACCTGCAGTTTGCGTCAAAATCGGCTGGATTTTTGACGCAAACTGCAGGTCTCGACGGGGCGGGGGTTACGAGAGCA
>JAQCBM010000106.1 GCA_027729865.1 Actinomycetota bacterium | reverse complement strand
CCGGCGCTCCCTCCGCCGAGCACGGTTCCGGACTCCCATGCGTCTCGCAGGGCGGTATCCACGCCGTGCAGCCGCCACAGGGCGAGCAGGTTCGCGACGGATCCACCGCCCACCCACACCACGTCTGCCCGCTCGATGGCCTCCGCAACGGGACGATTGGGTTGCGGGAACAAGGCGAGGTGGTCAACGTCGCAGTTGGTATCCGCGAGTGCGGAGTACATCGCCGCGAGGTACTGCGGATCGTCTCCGGAGGCGGTGAGGATGAACAGCACTCGGGGCCGCTCCTTACCGGACAGTTCGAGGGCCCGGTGGAACACCCGGCCCGGGCGCATCACGCCCCACAATCCGGTTCCGACGAAGCCACCGCTACTGGCGACGATCCAACGATCGCTCATGCATCAATCGTGGCAGGTGAGACCTCACATGAGGTCATGCCACGAAGGCGAATGCGTACCGCCCATGCCATCACCACCACGGAGGCGACGGCAAGGAACGGCTGGACCGGGGCGAACCACGTCATGGCGCCTGAGGCCCCCAAAGCCAAGAGCACGAGTTTGTTGCACACGGGACAGCCAACAGCAAAGAAAGCTAAGAATCCGCCGACAGTTCCGACTTTGGCGGCCTTATCGATCTCCTCTTGGCCGGGCTCGCGGATGTAGGTCGCCAGCAGCAGTCCGCCGAAGATGCCACTGAGGATGACAACGGGGTAGGACCACCAGGTGACCTCGATAGCTCTGCCGAAAATCGGATTCGGGATGACCGCCGTGGGCAAAGCCACCAGGGCCGCTACCGCGATACCTGAGACGAGAGCGATACCCCAACGACGCGGTGTCCACATGCGCAGCGCATCAATGCTCGACATCCCGGTAACATACCCCACGGGGTATCTAGCGTCGACAGGGTTTGAGAAATCGATGGCGGCCACGACACATGGCGTTCACCACCACCCGGCCTGGTTCGGCGTGGTGATGGGGACCGGCGCAGTGTCACTCGTTCTTGCGTCCCAGTCCGACGCGTGGTCCATTCCTGCACTGGAATTTGCTGCGGGTGCGGTGCTCATCGCGGCATCCATTGCTGCTCTCCTCTTATGGCCACGGTATTTGCGTCGCCTCACCGACCGCGGGGCTTTGGCTGAGGAATTGGCCGACCCTGCCCACGGAGCGATGCTCGCGACCTTCCCCGCCGGCTTGCTAGTGCTCGCCGTCGCTTGGGGCCGGTGGGCCCCACATTGATCGGTGATACAGCTGCGGTGGCGGTTGATGCAGTCCTGCTAACCATCGGTGCCGTCATCACACTGGTGCTATCGGCTTGGTGGGCCACCTCAATCGGCCGATCGGGAGTAGGCCTCGAGGGCGTCAATGGCGGCTGGCTCATTCCACCGGTCATGAACTTGATCGTTCCCCTCGGTTTCGTGCCGATCATCGAGATGTATCCGGGACAAGCGCCGTGGTTGGTTGTTCTGGCGTTGGCGTTCTGGGGCATCGGCGCTCTGCTGTTCTTGGCCCTGCTGTCCGTTCTCGTGGCCCGGTTGGCTTTCCGTGCGCCTATTGCGGCACCGATGGCACCGTCCTTGTGGATTCCGCTAGCACCGGCCGGCGTACTCGGACTGTCGCTCCTGCGAGTCCTTCAAGTCGGTGTGGACACGGGTGTGCTACCGGAGCAGGTGATCGCATTGGGGATAGTTGTGTCGGCCGCTGGCCTCGGCTTCGGACTGTGGTGGGCGATGTTCGCGATGATCGACTTGCTCCGGGCCCGCCGCGAAGGCATTCCCTTCCACCCAGGCTGGTGGGGATTTGTTTTCCCAATCGCCGCCATGACGCTGTCCATGGCGGCAGTTGGTCAGGTTGTGTCATCACCCGCGGTGGTGGTGGTCTCCGCTAGTGGTGCGGTGATCACGATCGGGGTGTGGTTGCTGGTTGCTACTCGAACGATTCGGTTATTGCGAAGTGGACCTGCGAAATAGGCCTGCGAAATAGGCAGCCGCTCTAGTCCGCGTGCGCGGGCATCGTGATGCGATCACCCAGACGAGGAATAGCGCGGGCCACGATCGCGCCAACAACTGCTGCGGGGACAAGCGTCCACGTCCCCATCAGGAAACCGATGACGATTCCCAGGCCGATGGCGATAGGCCACTTCATGGGCGCCGTAGCGATAACCGATGCCACCACGCCCACTACGAGCGCGGCCGGCACCGATGGGCCATCAGGAAGCACAAGCGCAATGAGCAGTCCAGACGAGGCACCGATGAACATCGCGGGGAAGAACGGACCTCCCCGGAAACCCGCGCCGAGTGACACGGCGTAGGCGATGGACTTCAACACGATGATCGCGACTACTGACGACGCCGAGGTGAGTGTGGGTAGATCAGTGATGAGTTCCTCACCGGATGTTGTCACATAGATGACAGGCTCGCCGGTCCAGGCGTTCATTAACAACGCCGTCACGCCGATGGTGACGGCAGCGGCGATCAGCACAACCAGGTTCGGACCGTGACCTGCGGTGCGGGCGATGAGCGCCGCGACGAGCCGAGCAAGGGTCACGGACGCTGTTGCGATCAGTGCTACCGGGATGGCCCAAGCCAACTGATCCACTTCAATGGCTGTGGGTGTCTCACCCAAAGTGAGACTGCCGGACAGGATCGGGCCCACGAAGAGCGCGAGGATCGCACCAAGTGCGCCGAATCCGACAACCTTCTTCGTGCCCGGTGCATCGTTCACGCCCATCAGGCGAGCAGCCACTCCACCCACTACCGAGCCGGTCGCCACGAGTGCGACTTCCGGTCCCAAGACGATGCCGCCCCAGAGTGAGGCCAGGATCGCCAGGATCGCGCCGACGTATTCCGAGGGCTTTAGCGGACTGATCTTGATACCGCCCATGGGGGAGTGTCCAGTGTCGCCAACAAAGCGCCTGATGACGTAGACCAGCACCGCGGCGATGAGTAAGACGCTGATCACGTACCAAGCTGGGGTTGTGTCCCACGTGTTCGGTACCTGCTCCCAGATGAACTCGATACCGGCGTTCACGATCTCGAGGACGACGTAGCCAAGAGCCAGGCTCACGAGGGCGGCCACGAGCATGGCGGGTAGTGGACGGCGCGTGGATGTAGTCACATCCGTTGAGGTCACGGGCTCACCCAACCACATAAGCCCGCAGCCGTGTGTGAGAAGCCGTGGGCCTAACATCGAAATAGCGCCTGCTGGCGGGAAGTCTGTCGGCGCGCTGGTTACCCAAGGAGATACGCAGCCATGTCGGCGCAGTCATCCACCTCATCGACAGCACCTTCGATCAACGATCCTGCCCGTATGCATCGCCTCGATCCGGCCATGCTCGAGCTGATCCTGGGATACGTCACCGAGCGCTTGGAGCTTGCTGAAGCCCCGGTCGATGGGCTGGGGGATCGCGCCGCAATGCACGAAGCCATGGCCGGCCTCATTGGTGATGGTCCACGTGAAGCTACAGAAGTGCTCGACGTCTACGTCGACTACCTCGCGGACACCGTGTTGTCCGCCGATAGCCCGCGGTTCTTCGCGTTCATTCCTGCTGCGCCCACCAAGGCGTCCTTGCTGTTCGACATGGTGGTGTCCGCATCGTCCTTGCAGGGGTGTTCGTGGCTCGAAGCGGCAGGTGCGGTCATGGCGGAGAACGCGGCCTTGCAGGTCATGGCGGATGCGGCCGGACTTCCGGAATCCGCCGGAGGAACTTTCGTTTCGGGTGGTTCGGCGGGCAACCTTTCTGCACTGGTCGTGGCTCGAGATACCGCGAGTCAGCGAGGGTTGTCGCCGAAGATCCCGCACGTGCTGGTCAGTGATCAAAGTCATTCATCTATCGCTAATGCATTGCGCATCACAGGAATGCGACCGCTCATCGCGCACACAACCGATGGTTGTCTTACCGTCGAGGCAATCGAGCGAGCACTGGCCAAGGATCCGGAAGCAGCGGCCAACCTAGTGGCAGTGGTCGCAACTGCAGGTACGACCAACGCGGGAATCGTTGACGATATAGCTGCCGCCGCCCACGTCGCGCAGCAACGCACTCTGTGGTTGCACGTCGATGGCGCCTACGGAGGCGCAGGAATGCTTGTGCCGCGCTTGCGTCCGCTATATGACGGCATCGAGCATGCGGACTCAATGGTGATGGATCCGCACAAGTGGTGGTTCGCACCCTTCGATTCAGCAGCATTGATTTACCGGGATCCCTATCTTGCGCGCCAGGTGCATACGCAAGATGCCTCCTATCTCGACGTAATCCACGGAAACGACGATCTCAACCCCAGCGACCTTGCATTCCACCTCACGCGCCGGGCGCGGGGAATGGCGCTGTGGTTTTCCCTCGCTGTGAACGGCCTGGATGCCTATCGAGATGCGGTAGACGCAGGTGTGCGAATAGCTGAGTACGCGGCCAGTCGAATCGAAGCGATGGACAACGTGGAGTTGGTGCGGCATCCGGAGCTGAGCATCGTGCTGTTCCGCCGGGAAAACTGGACCGTTGCCGGTTACGAACGCTGGTCGCAGCACTTGCTGAAGCAGCAGGCTGCCTTCGTGACGTCAAGCTCGTGGTACGGCGAACCGGTGGGAAGACTCGCGTTCTTGCACCCGGCAACCACCACTGAGATGGTCGATGAAGTACTCGACTCTTTGCTACGCGACTACTAACGAAACGACGACGCGCGAGAGAATCAGCGGTTCACGCCGGCACGGGACAGCAGTCGCCACGTTCCGGGCAGTAGTCCGGCGGCGAGCGCGATCTTGAGAGCATCGCCGAGAAGGAACGGCACAACGCCCAAGGTCAGCGCCGTTGCCCAACTGACATCGATCGCGAATTTCAAGTACGAGACACCGATCGCGTAGATGACGACGTTGCCGATGACCATGAGCCCGACGGTCCGCAGTGGTGTCAACGTTGCGCCGCGCTCAGCTAGGCGCCCGACCACGCCCGCTGCAACGATGAATCCGAGGATGTAGCCGAAGCTCGCGCCGCCCCAGCCGGAGGAGCCCCCGGAGAACCACGGGACACCCGCGATGCCGACGGCGGCGTAGACGACCATCGAGGCCACACCGCGCCAGGTGCCCAGGGCTGCTCCCACCAGGAGCACCGCGAAGGTCTGCAAGGTGAGCGGCACGGGGGTGAAGGGCAGCGGAATGATCACCTGGGCGCTCAGGCCCACGAATGCCGAACCGCCGAGCACGAGCACGAGGTTGGCTACCCAACTGCGGGCCACGATGTCGGCCAAGACTCGGGGGGCGGGGGTTACGACGGCCATGATCTCGACTCCTTCTGCTGAGCGCTGGTTCGCGCCGCACCAACACACGGACGCAGCGCACCCTACCGCTGGCCCCCCGGGGGGTTATCCTGTTCCAGCAGGCCCGAAGTCAGGACGCAGGGGAAGGCGACCCTCGACTTCGGGAGGCGATATGACGGTCGTAGTTGACGTCCGCGCGAATGCGGGGCGTGACCCAGACCTCGCGCATGCGCGCGGGGTTCTCTTCGTGCATTCGTGCTCCTCCGCGGTTGCCCCGCATCTGGAGTGGGCTTTGGCTCGCGTGTTCGGGACCAGTGTGGACGTGGATTGGTCCGCCCAGCCGATTGCGCCGGGCAGCGTGCGCGCGGAGATCATCTGGCATGGACCGCGCGGAACCGCATCGAAGATCGCCAGCGCTCTCGTGGCATTCACCACGATTCGTTTTGAAGTGACCGAAGATCCGAGTGGTGACGTGGAGGGGGAGCGGTACGCCGTCACACCCAATCTGGGCCTGTTTCGAGCAACGATCGGCGTGCATGGTGATGTGCTCGTGCACGAGGACCGCCTGCGCAGCCTGCTCGTGGGTGCCCGCGAAGCCGGATCCGATCAGGCAGCTGAGATGGTCGAGAAGATCGATCGACTCATCGGCACCCCCTGGGATGATGAGTTAGAACCTTTCCGCGTTGCGCACTCGGATTCGACCGTGCGCGTACTGCACGAAGTGGTCTAAGAGGCTGAGGGATCGACTGGTCGCCAGGACCACACCACTAGACCGAGGGCGAGCACAACCGCCGCCGCGTAGGCGACATCCCAAGCGCCTACCTGGTCGAGCAATGCGCTGATCGCATTCGCGGCGAGGACAACGACGACGAATACCCGCACAGCGCGTCGACTGAGGCGAACAGCAAGCGCCGCGAGGATCAAGGCACCGAAGTTGACCGCTGCAAGGACGCCCAGAGTGGCAAGGGTTGGTCCAGACAAAGTCCCGCCCTCGATCTGCGTCGATACCGAAGCAGATCCGAGGAAGAACCACCACGCAGCGATGACCGCCACCGCGATCGTGGCGACGATGATGCGCTGGGGTGAGCGCATGGCGACGTTGGTCAGAGGCTTCAGTTCAGACGCTGCACGTCATGTCTGTGCCGCAGCACAGCGGCGACTTGATCTTTCCGTGTCCGTTCGGGCACACGGAGATCGCGACGCTTGAGCCGTCGTCCTTTACGAGGACGTCGTCGACCAAAGCGGCATCGCACGCGCCACAGGTGGTGTTAACCGACATTCCGCAGGTGGGGCAGGTGTATAGAGCCATGGGGGAAACGTATGGCAAAGAAGGAGACGTGGCCCGATTATGGGTGAAATATCCCATTTATGCCAATCGCAGCCGTAACTCTGATGTCTCTCGCAACAATTTCCTCAGGGGCATCGTCGTGTCGCCCGTGAGCGATCACGAGTGGC
>JAQCBM010000105.1 GCA_027729865.1 Actinomycetota bacterium | reverse complement strand
GTAATCGGGTGGTTCACGAATAGGTGGATCTGGGTGGGCATCGGATCGACGATCGCGTTGCAGATCGCCTTCACGTATCTACCGTTCATGAATGAAGTCTTCGGTAGTGCGCCGTTGCCACTTTCTGCATGGTGGCCGGTTATTGCTCTAGGTGCGTTGATCTCGTTGGTGATAGGCGCTGTGAAGTGGCTGGAGAACCAGTGGGACAATAGCCGCGTTGATCTGGCAACTAGTCGGTAATAACAAGCCGCTGTGTTCTGAGCGACATCACGAGCGCCACGATCCAGCCGATGATGGTCCAGCCCAACAGCAGGTTGATCCAGAAGACAAGCCAGTGGGGAACGTCGCGGACGGCAGCGATGGCCCACGGGAGCATGTACCCCGCGCTCAAGATCGCCACTATGACGGCTACGACCTTGGTCGCGGTCCACGAACGGTCAGCTGGCTGAACACTCATATTGCCCATAGGGGAACGGTAACCGATCAGGCGAACATCACGGAACGAATCGCGGCGGTATGCGCTGGTGTCGAGCCGCAGCAGGATCCAACGACGTTCACACCCATGCCCTTGAGATCGGCAGCCAAATCTGCCATGCCTTCGGGTGTGCCGTTGTAGACGAAATCGGCGCCCACCAACTCGGGCAAGCCGGCATTGGACTGCATCATCAACAGCGAACCTTCTGGTCGAGCTGGCGTCATTTGCTCAGCGATGGTGCGCATCTCTTCGAAGCCGCGTCCGCAATTCGCACCCACCACATCAGCACCCATCTCGGTCAGCTCGACCACGGCTTGGGCAGGCGAAACACCCATCATGGTGTGCAGGTTGGTGTCGAAACTCAGTGTGGCGATCACGGGGAGATCAGGCGCGACCTCCTTGGCGGCAGCAATCGCAGCGCGTACCTCGGCGAGGTCGCTCATCGTCTCGATCAGGAAGCCGTCCACCCCACCTTCCACCAATCCACGCATCTGCTCGGCAAAAAGTTCCTGTGCGGATTCCGGCGTGAGGGTGCCCATGGGTTCGAGGAGCTCGCCTGACGGTCCAATGTCACCGATAACGAACACACCTTCGCGCGCGTCCGCAACGCGCCGCCCAATCTCGGCTGCAGCCCGGTTGAGTTCGATGACGCGATCCTCAAGGGCGTGCATCTGTAGACGCGGGCGGCTACCACCGAACGTATTAGTGGTGAGAAGCTGCGCCCCAGCATCGGCGTACTCCGTCAGGATCCGCTCGATCACATCCGCGTGCTCGACGTTCCACAGTTCGGGTGCACCACCGTCGGTCAAGCCCGCGTCCTGAAGCATCGTTCCCATGGCGCCGTCACCCACCCGAACTTCGCCTTTACGGATGGCATCCAAAAGTACTGACATTAGGGACCTCGCTCGTGATTGGGAGAGGTCATCCTTTCACAGTCGTGCAGCTCATGCTCTGTAACGAACCTAGATACGAGACAGTTCTTCGGCTGGTCGTTCGTCGTGAGGATCATCCAGTCGCGTCAGACACACTGATCCGCGAAGGAAGCGAAGCATGATGGCCACCGTGACCATGATGAGCCCTGCAGTGGCGACTGTAGGTCGCGGTCCGATCACGTCGGCGAACCATCCCTGGACCAATCCACCGATCGGTGCCGCGACGGTGAACACCATCAACCGCATAGCTAGAACTCGACCTCGAAAGGAATCGGCGACGATCATTTGGCCGGAAGTGTTGATGGATGCAACGACCGCAAGAAAGCAGGCCCCGATCACCGCCAGAGCGAGGACGCTGACCGGGTAGGAAGGAGAGAGGGCGAACACGACCAACATCACGCCATAGATGATGAGACCTATCCCTGCAACCAAGCTCAACTTCGGAGCGAACTTTCCACCTCCCACAATTGGAGCAGCAGCAAAAGCACCGACACCCAGGGCCGCATTCATGATCCCGAGTTGCACAGGCCCCACATCCAACACCGCGCCAGCGAAAACGACTGTGAACGAGAACACTGGATTACCGAAGAAGCCGACGATGAAAGCGATGATGAGCGCCATCACGATGCCTGGTTGAGATCTGATGTATCGGGCAGCCGATCCAATCTGTTGCGCGAAGGTGGACGTACTGCGCTTGATGTGCAGTCCACGTCCGGCTCGAACCAAAATCAGCGCAGCGATGATGAACAGATAAGAGATGGCGTTAGCACCGAATGCCCACGCAGGGCCGAGGGTTGCCAGGAGGACGCCACCGATCGCCGGACCCAACGCTCGTGCAGCGTTGAACTGCAGGGAGTTCAGCGTTACTGCCGAGAGAAGAATCCCCCGCGGCACGAGGTCGTGGACGAATCCTTGCCAACTGGGCATGCTCACACCGTTGAGCGCTCCGACTATTGCCACCAGCGCCAGGAGCACTCCGGGTGATCGGACATCGCTCACCCACGCGAACCAGATCAGTAAGGCCCCTAGGCCCATTGCCGTTTGCACTGCAAGAAGAACGGACCGACGCGGATACTGATCAGCGACCGAACCACCGAGTGGGCTGAAGGCGAACATCGGAAGGAACTGGGCGGCCACGGCTGCACCGACCCAGACTGCGCTCCCGGTGAGTTCGAAAAGCACGAAGGGCAGCGTCAGATTGAGCACCCACGTGCCGGTATTGGAGATGAGGGCACCGAACCAAAAGATACGGAAGTCTCGGTAGCGGAAGGCCTTCACTTATCGACGGAACCTTCCACCATTGTTTGGCTCTTGGGTTCGTCGTCGTGCAGCGCATGCACCCAAGCACGAAAACGCGGCGTGAGCGCACCCATCGCGATGGGCATGAGTATCAAGATCGCGACCGTGCCCAGTCCCCACGCTCCCCCGATCAGGAACGCTGCCACGAGAATCACTCCATCGAACGCCAGCCGTGATAGCGCGAGTGAGATTCCGAACTTCTCGTGCACTACTCGAACGATCTGGTCGTAGGGATTCGCACCCAGGTCCGAGGCAAGCGTTGCGACCACGCCACTGGCGAACAACGCGAAGCCAACAACCCACGTTGCAACCCGTACAGCGATCGACCAGTCACCTGGAGACAAATTCCCGACATCGAAGATGACGATGTTCCACACGTCCACGACTACGCCAACACCCACGAATGCAATCGGTGTGCCGATGCCGGGCCGCGACTGAAGCAGCCACGCAGCGGCAACGAAGAACAGCGAGATGAGGATGATCACCGTGCCGACCGTGAGGCCGGTCAGTTCCGATGTACCTGCGATGAACGCGTCCAACGGTGCGACGCCCCACTCAGCAGCGAGCATCCACGCAAGGCCGGTACCTAGCGAGAACGCCCCAAGAGTCAAGGCCAGCCAGGATCGAGGGTTGCGGTGCGCAGCACCCGGCATCCCAGACTCCATTCCATGACACGGCTGCCCCGCAGCTCAACCAGTGGGCGCCAGAGCGCCATTGTCCACTGCACCAGCCCCGGTCCCGATGGCCGGCACCCGTGATTCCCAGAGCTCTACTCGGCCGAGACCTTCTTTTCGTCCTTCGCCTGACGGAAGCCAATGACAAGAAGCAGGACGGTGATGACCCCGAAAAGCCCTACCGCGATACCACTGATGCCGACCGCCCAGTTGAACCCCGCCGCATACGCAGGCCCGAGGTCAGATATCGCTTCCTTCGCAACGCCACCCGAGGCGTCTTTACCGCTTCGCATGAACAACCGAACGTCATCGACAGCCTTACCTAACTGACTTGGTTGGACCCCCGCCTGCTCAAGGCGACCTATCAGATTGTTCGTCCCGAACGCGTTCACCAACGCAGCGCTGACGGCGAAGCCCATCGCGTAGCCCAATTGGCCCACAGTGGTGCGGAACGACGTAACGGGCCCGAATGAAGACTTCGGTGCCTCGGCAACGAAGAGCGCAGACTGCGGAACCGAAACGAATGCAAGACCCAAGCCGAAGATGAAGAGCATCACACCCATCACCCAATACGGCGTTGAAGCGGTCACGAAAGCCAAAAGCAGCAACCCGCCTGACAATCCAACGAAGCCCAGTCCCATCAATGACAAGGATCGAATTCCGGGTTTCATCAAGCGCCCGGCAACAACGCCGGCGCCACCAAAGGAAATCATCATCGCGGTTTGGCCTAGGGCCACTTGGCCTGGAGTGAAGTTCTGCACGTACTGCCAGAAGTTACTTGTCTGCAGTTGCACCGTTGCTTGGGCGAAGTTCCACGCGATTCCGGAGACGGCAGCGGCGGCGAATATGCCACTGGCAAACAATGCCGGCGGGAAGATCGGGTTGGCGACCTTGCGCTCGACGAGGTAATAGACAGCAAAGAGCACTAGGCCGGTAATCGTCGGAATCAGGAAGGCGGGGTTGCGGAGCCCGCTGGAAGCTTGGGCAACCCCATACAGAAAGGCGACCATCGCCAGGGCGATGATGAGCATGCCCGCATAGTCCGGGCGAGCACCCGAGACCTTGGGCATCGCCGGCAAGATAATCGGCAACAGCAATAAGCACACCAGGGAGATCGCTGGCACCAGGAGCATCGCGATGCGCCAGTCGATTCCTGCCAGCTGGCCACCGACGAGAGATCCAGCGATGAAGAACCCCACCAGGGTGAGGTTCCACAGCCCCAAGGCAGCAGGTACCTTTCCGGGCCTGGCAACAAAACGTACGTAGGCGAAGGCTGCAGCCAGTGCCGCACCAACTCCGATGCCGGCAACAGCCCGACCCGCAAGGTATCCCGCTGTCACCGGGCTGATCGCCACGATGATGTCGCCTGCGATGGCTAAGACCAATGCCGCTGCGAGTACCTTTCGGCGCCCGAGACGGTCGGCCAGCATGCCCATCGGCAGAACCGTTGCCGCGAGTGCGAGCGTGGAAATGCTGGCAGCCAGAGCCACCACCGAACCGGTCATCCCCAGCGTCTTACTTGCTTCCACAATCGCGATGTTCGCAACCGCCGGGTCGATTAGCTGGATTCCCGCGATCACTCCCAAGAAGGCGATCGCAAGTGTTGGATTCTTCGCGGGGGATGACTGTTCTTCGGCAGTTGTAGCGGCGGATGACATGTGGCACAAGCGTAACTACCGGCAGATCAATAATCTACTGTTTCGCAAACCGCTACGAATGGAATCCTCATGTGCACCAATTTCAAGGTAAAGCCAGCAGACGACGGCAGCATCGTTGTGGGGCGGTCCATGGAGTTCCCCGTCGGCATCCCCACCGCACTAGCGATCCTCCCCAATGACTATCAGGGAGCAGCCGCTGCGCCAGCAGGAAAAAAGGGAAAGACGTGGACGGCCACCCACGGAGTTGTGGGGATGTCTGCTTTCGGCAATCCGCAACACCTTTCTGATGGCATGAGCGACGCCGGACTCTCTGCTCACTTTCTATACATGCCAGGAGGATTCTGCACCTACGCCGATTTCGTTGGCGACGGCAATGACATCAGTGAATTGGACCTGATCGCCTTTCTGCTCGGCACGTGCTCCTCGCTCACGGAGGTCAAGTCCGCGATGCAGGGCCTACGGGTATGGGGCTTCGATCCCGGTATGGGTTTCGCGCCACCGTGCCACGTTCTCGTTCACGACACCCAAGCATCGTTGGCGATCGAACTGCACGCCGACGGAGTGCATGTTGTTGATAACCCGACGAGCGTGGGCACGAACGCCCCCTACCTTGACTGGCACTTAACCAATCTTGCCAACTATGTGGGCCTGTCAGCGCAAGTCCCTGATCCAGTCAAGGTAGGTGAGCTGACGGTGAAGTCCCTGGGTCAAGGGCAGGGGCTGATGGGTCTACCGGGGGACTACACGCCTCCCGGTCGATTCATTCGTGCCGCCACCCAAATTACGTTGAGCGACAAACCCAAGAACGGGCACGAGGCCGAACTTATTGCCCTACATATCTTGAACACCTTGGACATCACGCCGGGAATCGTGCGCGAGCCAAGTCCCAATGGTGGGACCAATGACGAGGTAACCGTCTGGGACTCAATCTCCAATCTCACTGCAAAGCGCTACGCCTATCGGACGGTCACCGATCCCACGGTATACGTCGTTGATCTGACCAAAGTCGATTTCACTCAGGCGGCGCGGACCCAGGACATTTCATGGGAAGGAAACTTTGTTGAGGTAGCCACGTAGTCGCGGGCAGACAACACAGTGTGGGTCGCCGGGGGCTCGAACCCCGAACCTACGGATTAAAAGTCCGCAGCTCTACCATTGAGCTAGCGACCCATGGGACACGAAGAAAATCTGTTGGTTACTTCCCGCGTGTCCGCATCGGTTAGGTTACCGGCGGGTGTTCGCAGTTCTCATCTCGGGACTGCTCCCAAGTTTCGCACGGCAATAGCAGTCCGCCTGCGTAACCCATCCTTCGTTACGGCCTAGCGGCAGATGCGGTCGACGAGCTTCTTGGGGTTGACGGCAGCAGATTCCCCGCCGCTTCTCCAGTATTCGAAGTGCAAATGCACCGAGCCTGGAGAACCGGTGTCGCCCATCGTTGCGATCGCTTGACCGGCAAGTACGCGGTCACCACCGTTGACGAAGATCTCATCCATGTGGCCGTAGTAGTACTTGCTACCGCTCTCGCCCTTGAGCACGATCTGAAGTGCTCCGTTGTCCTGCAGCTTCGTGCGATCAACGCGACCGTCCTCGATCGCAAAGATCGGGGTGCCACGATCGGCAGCTAGGTCTATGCCTGTGTGCTTGCGGTTGCCGCGGTCGGCGCCCCAACCATCGCCCACCCAGAAGTCCTTCGTGGGGCACACCT
>JAQCBM010000104.1 GCA_027729865.1 Actinomycetota bacterium | reverse complement strand
AGGAGATCGGCATCATCTTCCAGGAGCCGTTCGCCGCACTCAACCCGGCCTACACGGTTGGCCGGCAGGTGGCAGAACCGTTGATCGTGCACCTCGGAATGAGTAAGGCGGCGGCCCGTAAGCGGGTGATTGAACTATTCCGAGAAGTCGGTATCCCCGATCCTGAAAAGCGCATCGACGCCTACCCACACCAGTTCTCGGGCGGAATGGCACAGCGGGTGATGATTGCGATGGCGTTGTCGTGTGAGCCGAAGCTCCTCATCGCCGACGAACCGACAACGGCACTCGATGTCACCGTGCAGGGCCAAATGCTCGATCTGATCAGAGACTTGGCCAGGAGCCGGGGAGTGTCGGTGCTGCTGATCACCCACGATCTCGGTGTGGTCGCTGATCTCGCCGACAAGGTCTCGGTGATGTACGCCGGCGAGATCGTGGAGCAGGGCGAACTTGCGGAGGTATTCAACAATCCTCAGCATCCTTATACCGAGGGTCTTATAGCAGCCATTCCGCGCAACCAGTCGCGAACAGGTTCCCTGCCGACAATTGCCGGTGTAGTGCCGCCGCCTTGGGAGTGGCCGGCAAGTTGCCACTTCGCCGATCGCTGTGCGTATGTGGCTGACGCGTGCCGAGTGGCACCCGTCGAACTGAGGGTCAGCAAACATTCGATCACCCGCTGTGTGCGGGCCGATGAACTTGAGCTTGCTGGCGTGAAACGGGCCGGCGTGGTGTCGACCGCAACCGATGGAGGCGACTCGTGAATAAACCGTTGCTTGAAGTCAAGGACCTCAGCATCACCTTCCCCGGCGGTCGTGGTGCGCTTCCTTGGCGGAGGCGGCCTGACGTCCGGGCCGTCCAGCACGTCAACTTCACGGTCGATCGCGGGGAAACCTTGGGGCTGGTGGGGGAGTCGGGTTCTGGAAAGACGACGATCGGAAGGGTCATCCTTCAATTTATCCGACCGAGCACCGGCGCGATTCGGCTGGGCGATTTCGACACCACCCAATTCGGCCGCGTGACCCCGAAGGCCTATCGCAACGCGGTTCAGGTCGTTTTCCAGGATCCGGTGGGATCTTTGAATCCGTCGATGCTTGTTGGCGACATCATCGGCGAGCCGTTGGCGATCCACTCCAGCATGGATAAGAAAGCCAGGGACAGGCGGGCCGGCGAACTGCTCGAACAGGTCGGCCTTCAGAGCCATCACCTGAACCGGTTCCCATACGAGTTCTCAGGCGGCCAACGCCAGCGCATTGCCATTGCTCGTGCACTGGCGACCAATCCCGACTTGTTGGTGCTTGATGAGCCGGTGTCAGCCCTTGACGTGTCGACACAAAGTCAGGTCATCAACCTGCTCGAGCGGCTCCAAGACGAAACAGGAGTCGCCTACTTATTCATCGCCCACGACCTCGCAGTCGTCCGACACATCTCGGACCGGATCGCCGTGATGTACCACAGCCGGATCGTCGAGACGGGCTCAGCAGACGATGTCTGCGAGCGCCCCGCGCACCCGTACACCGAATTGCTCCTGGCTTCCATTCCCGATCCTGACCCCGAACTCCAACGCGAAAAGTCTCAACGTCGACGAGAGTTAGGTAAGGGCGTTGCCGGCGCATCGGGGCGAGCGCCCGTCAACAGTTGTCCATTCGCGGAGCGCTGCCCCCACGCCATGGAAGTGTGTCACCAATCGTTTCCTGATTTTGTGCCCACCCAGGCAGGCGGGGAGGTCGCTTGCCACCTCCACATTTCAGGTCCGAAGCTAAACGGTGCGGCCATCTCTTCGCTATCAACGGTTGCGTGACCTAGATGTGGGCAAAGCGTACGCGCACCTCATCAAGCGGATCGTCTATTACCCCAGTCGACACCGCGCACATCATCCACCGCAACAGCGCGCGCGACGGTGCGGCAAGAGAGGGCGCAATTACAACAATTGGAAGTGCTGCCAGCTCCTGCAAGGGAATCGGTTCGCCAAATTCAACACCGCAGAGGACGACATGAGAGGAGATCAATCATTGGGTCAAGATTCTCCGTCCGACGAGAAATTTCGGCGCATGATCAGAATCTTTTTTGACGTCACACTAAGAGATGCTCTGGAAGGAATTGAGGGAGAACTCGAGCGGGCTCGCGCATGGCGACGGGCGTTGTTTAACGCGGGACTGGCTGGCCTCGACTACCCAGTTGAGTTCGGAGGCCAAGCCTTAGATTCGGGAAAAATAGCGATCTGGTTCGAAGAAAGTAACGGTCGAATTCCTTCGGAAGAGGAACTCTTCGGAATCGGCGTCGGTATGGCGTTGCCCGTGATTCGAGATTACGGATCGGACATTCTGAAGTCACGTTTTCTTCGTCCAGGCCTCGCAGGTGATGAGATATGGTGCCAGCTCTACTCTGAACCGGGAGCTGGTTCCGATCTCGCATCCCTGGCTACAAAGGCGATTCGCGATGGGGACGAATGGGGGGTGACCGGTCAGAAGGTCTGGACTTCCGGCGCACAAATCAGCCAGATGGCCATTTTGTTGGCTCGTACCGACCCGCATGTGCCCAAGCATCGCGGCATTACGATGTTCGTGTTGCCTATGGAGCAACCTGGTGTTGCGGTAAGGCCACTGAGACAAATGACCGGGGCTGCCGAGTTCAACGAGGTGTTTCTCGACGAAGCGCGTATCCCCTCTGACTGGGTGATTGGCGACGTGAACGATGGCTGGCGAATGGCCGTTGCCCTTCTGGCCCACGAGCGCCGTCAGACCGGGGTCGCTTCGATGCGCAATCTGGGTCGTGAACGTCTATGGGGCCGCGTGCCAATTCCTGTCCAGCAGCTCATCGAACTTGCGAGGAGCAAGCGTCGGACCGATGATCCGATCGTTCGGCAGGAGCTCAGCCAGTTATGGATCAACGAAAGAATCGTCGGATATCTGCGGGGAAGAGGTGACACTGACCCTTCTATCGGAAAGCTATGGAGGACCCGTCAAGGCCAAGCTGCTGCAGAATTCGCTGCCAGAATGGCATTCCCAGCGTCACCGGCGTGGGCGGCTGCTGACGAGGATGCGGTCTTCTTCGCATTCCAGGTCCTGAACTGCCGAGGGATGAGTTTGGGTGGCGGAAGTGATGAAATTCAGAAAAATACGATTGGCGAACGTTTGCTTGGTTTGCCACGTGAACCAGCAGTGGACAGAAACGTCCCATTCAGCCAATTGACGTCTGTTAGGCGGGAAGGGTCATGACAGTGGCAGTGCAACCATATGAGATTTTGCCGGCCTCCGCGATCCGTCCTGAAGCTGAGGCGGTGCGTTGTGGCGACGATTGGTTGTCTTGGGCAAACTTGGAGATGCGGGCTCGGCGCTTCGCGAACGGGCTCCGGGTGGAGGGCGTGGGTCCCGGTGAGGTCTGGTCACTTCTGGCAAAGAACCGAATGGAATGGGTAGAAGCAGCGCTTGGCAACGGACGGAATGGCAGTCGCTATGTGCCTTTAAATTGGCATCTGACTGTTCCTGAGTTGAGTGAACTCCTCGTTGACTCCGGAGCTTCAGTGCTAATGGTCGACCCGTCGTTAGAGTCGCTGGGTCGTGAGGCGGCCGCCAGCGCTGGGGTCAACCGGATTATTGTGTTGGGACCAGACTACGAGGAGTGGTTGCACGGTCACAGCGATGCACCATTGCCTGTGGGTCCGCTGGGCTCTCCGCTTCAATACACCGGCGGCACGACCGGTCGCTCTAAGGGGGTGGTTCGACCCGATCTGAAAGGTTCGGCAATTGAACTTCCCTCCCTCTACGGCGCTTGGGGAGAACTCACTGGGATGCCGGCGGATGATCACATACTGTTGTGTACCCCTGCCTATCACGCGCTTGGTGCGGCAGTTCTGCGGGCGTCATTAGCTCGTGGTAATCGGCTCGACATTCTTGATGGATGGAGCCCGGGTGAAGCGCTACGCACAATCCACGATCGCTCAATTGCGGGCGCGGCGTTGGTTCCCACCCAACTTATCCAGCTGCTGAAGCAACCGGAGCAAGAACGCCGTCGGCACGACATTTCGTCGATCAAGTGGATCCTGCACACCGCTGCTTCATGTCCACCGTGGGTCAAGCGAGGAATGATCGAGTGGTTCGGACCTGTAGTCGTCGAACTTTACGGTTCTGCCGAGGGCATCGGACCGGTCATCGCAACGTCCAGCGACTGGTTGGAGCGCCCTGGGACCGTTGGCCGAGCAACCAGCGCAATAGAACTGTCGATCGTGGACGATCAGGGGATGGATCTCCCTGCTGGAGAAGTTGGAACGATTTACGCCAAGCGGCGCGATGGGTCCCCGGAGTACTTCGGAGACTCAGAGAAGACGGCCCTCATGCTTCTGCCAGATGGCCGTTTCACAGTGGGCGATCTCGGATGGCTTGACGAGGATGGATTTTTGTTTCTGGCGGGCCGAAGGGTCGACCTAATTATCACCGGCGGAACAAATGTCTATCCCGCCGAAGTCGAGGCGGTGCTCAGCCAGCATCCATCCATCGCCGATGTCGCCGTGTTTGGCATTCCCGACAAATACTGGGGTCAACAGGTCAAAGCCGTGGTAGAGGTGAGGCCGGGACTCATCCTCGATGAGTCCCAGGTCATTGCATACGCGGCCGAGCGCCTCGCCCCTTTCAAGGTCCCCAAGTCGGTTGACATTGTCGATTCCCTGCCCCGCGAGGCAAGTGGCAAGCTCCGGAAGCACCTGCTTAGCGATCCCTATTGGGAGGGATCGGACGTGCCGGCCGAACTCGCGATGGAGGAATCGTGACACACGCGCCGGAGGTTCTCTCCCGGCGGCAGGGCCAGGTCGCGATCATCACGCTCAATCGGCCGGAGAGATTAAACTCTCTGACGACCACCATGATTGATGGGCTTGTAACGGCCTTGCGCGAGGCGGCTAGCGAGCGGTCATGTCGAACAATCGTGCTGACGGGCGCCGGACAACGAGCCTTCTGCGCTGGCATCGACATCAAGTTGGACACGCAGGATAGTGGTGAGTTTCTCAGTCGTTCATCGGCTGGACTCGATCCGACTATGGCGCACTACGAGCACCTGCAATGGTCGCTGGGGCGGATCATTCGGACCATTCATGCCCTTCCGATTCCGGTGATTGCCGCTGTGAACGGCCATGCGGTTGGCGCTGGATTCGCGATGACGCTGGCCTCCGATTTTCGCATCGCCTCGCAATCAGCGACCTTCGCAAACGGATTTGTTCGGCGCGGCATCTCTGGCTGCGAATTGGGAGTGTCCTATTTCTTGCCTCGGCTGGTTGGTGCATCAATCGCCTTCGACTGGATGGTCACAGGTCGGCAAGTCGGTACCGACGAGGCGCTGCGGACGGGACTGATTTGTCAGATATCGAGCGGGCACAGTCTCTTGGGGGATGCGCTGGAGTTGGGAGACGCCATTGCCGCAAACGCACCGATGGCGGTGACCATGACGAAGGAAGTTATGTGGTCAAATATGCATGCTGGAAGCTTGGACCAAGCTTTGGCTTTAGAGGCGCGATCGCAGACGATGACTCGGCAGACTGCCGACGCAGCGGAGGCCCGACGAGCGTTTCTCGAGAAGCGAGCGCCGGTGTTCGATTCGGGAAGCAGCACCCGGCCCCTGCGTGATTGACGTCAGGGGTGTCTTAGGAGGAGAGCAGCCATGGGAACCTTGGCCACCTCTGGCTGAACGACATCGATCTGCAGTGCACGTTGAGTTGCATTGAGGTTTTGGCGGATTGCGGCGACGAGTTGGTGGCTACCCCTACTCTCCGGCCCGCCGACTGCTCCGGTCACGATGAGCCGGTCTGGGTCGAACATTTCTAGCAGTGGGGCGAGCGCTCGGGATAGCTCGTCAGTGGACCTTGCAACGGCCTCGATCGCGTCAGCATCGCCGATGCTCACGCGATTCACGACGTCGATTCCGGCGGCTAGCCGCTTGCCGGTGAGCTCCTCGTAGTTGTCAACGACTGCCTGGCCGCTGGACACCGTGCGCAGGCAGCCACGTCGACCGCAAGTACAACGGCGATTGTTGCCGTCGACGGGCCAGTGGGCGAGCATGCCGCTCTTGCCCGAACGGCTGGACATTAGGGAGCCGTCTGCAGACAGGTAGATGTAGGTGTCATACATGATGCACAAGACGAGCACCAGATCGGCTGGATTGACCTCTACTGCGCGGAGGGCGGCGGCAGCCATTGCCCGATTGCTGTCAGTCAGTTTCAGGGTGGACCGTTCTGGCAAGCGACCTCGGATGTATTCGGCGAGGTCAACGTCATGTTGTCTCCAACTCGTCGTCTCGTGAATGATGAGACGGTCCTCATCGACCCGACCCTCGACGGCGAAGGTGACTTCAGTGATCCGCTCAACTTCGAGACCTCCCTCATCAAGCATTCGGTCCAAGTGGGTGAAGGTGCGACCCAGCAGGCGGGACGGTCCCGTCGCGGCTTTATGCCGGATTTCCCGATGAGAGATGATGAGACCCGAAGCGTCAGATACGAGAATCGCAAATCGAGCAAAGCGATAAATCACGGTTACCGAGAGCGACCCTCTCGGATCCATGACGTACTCGACCGGTGGGCGACCAGATCCTGATCGGGCGCTGTTCCTGGCTAGGACGAGACCATCGTCAACTAGACCCTTCAGAATCGGGCCGAGAGCTTGGGGTGTGAGAGACGTCGCTTTGGCGAGTTGGGCGCGGGTCGCTGGATGGCCGTCAGCTAGATGAGCAAGAACTATTCGGGAATTAGCGGCACGAATTGCTGGTATTCGCATTGCA
>JAQCBM010000103.1 GCA_027729865.1 Actinomycetota bacterium | reverse complement strand
CTACGCAGATCGGATCGTTCGGGCGCGCAGCGCACTCGGCGACGGCATCATC
This sequence comes from Actinomycetota bacterium, assembly GCA_027729865.1. Classification (GTDB taxonomy): domain Bacteria; phylum Actinomycetota; class Actinomycetes; order S36-B12; family S36-B12; genus S36-B12. The sequence goes on along the minus strand of JAQCBM010000103.1, from coordinate 6,738 downwards.
GTGTGGGGTGCGCAGATCATCGAGAACCAGACGGAACGCGCCGCCAAACTCAAGACGTTCGAAGATGCCGTCAACAATCTGAAAGCCCGCAACACCGTCGGCAAGCTCAACAAACTCGATCTCACCAAGGAGCAGATCGCCGCCGCCGCCGAGGGCAAGAAGGTTCTGTCCTGGGTTGAAGTAACCAAACACACCGAACAACACATCTCCGATGTCGTCGCCTATCTCCGCGAAGCCGTCGATGTCTTCGGTGCTAACGACCCGATCAGCGTCGACGCCATCGCACACCGTAACGAGTTGCTCGAACTGTTCCGAACCGACAAAGAACCCGACGCAGCTAAGGTCGCGACGCTGAAAGCTGCCGGCGAGGATCTCCGCCGCCGATTCGCTGAGGTGGCTGTCGCATCGCACAACCGAGACCGCCTCGATGGCGCAGGTGACGACCGTAAACGCCGGCTACGTGAAGGCCAACCGTTCGCTGACCTCAGCGTTCTCTCGACCATCGCACTACTGCCTGGCGGCAAGTACGAGGCCCTGCAGCAGAAACTCGCCGACCTCGGTAGCTGCAAGACCTTTGACCCGACCAAGCTCAGCCGCAGCGTCACGTGCCCCGAGTGCAACTACCGGCCTAAGGCCACCTCAGGCCCAACGGCCATGGCACTCCTCGAGGCTCTTGAGGACCAGGTGGCATCGCTGCGGTCCGAATGGGAGAAGGCGATTCTCGACTCGGTGTCAGTCCCCGAGATGGCAGAGCAGGTTGCCCTCCTCAAAGACGCCAGCAAGAAGATGGTGCAGGGATTCATCGATAGCCGCCAACTTCCCGACCCCGTCACGGATCAGTTCGTTCGGGCTGTCGGCCAGGTCCTGAATCGCTTCGAAGTGAAACGCGTGAGTCCCAATGAGATCTGGCACACACTCTTCCCCGAGGCAGCGCCCATCACGGTCGATGAACTCAAGGCGCGGTTCTCGGACCTTGTGAACAGCCTCACGCAAGGCGGCGCTGATGACAGGATCCGCATCGTCCCCACCGAGGAGACCGCACCGTGAGCGGAACCGATGACCCGATCTCAGGGTTCGAAGGCATCTTCGGGAACTCGGACGATTCTGTTGAGCGTGATGAGTTGGTGGCTGCTGCGCGTGAGGAGTTGCGGCGGCGCCTGCCTGATATCCGCAAGCTCCCCGGGTTCCCACAGGGAAGCGACGAGGACATCCTCGCCATGTCCTACCCGCCGTACTACACGGCATGCCCGAACCCATTCATCGCCGACTGGCTCGAAACCCTCGATCGGCCAAGCGACGATGGTCGGGTGGACCCGGGTCCATTCGCATCGGACGTGAGCGAAGGAAAGGGCAATCCCTTCTACAAGGCGCACTCGTATCCGACGAAGGTGCCGCACCCGGCGATCATGCGGTTCATTCTCCACTACACCATGCCAGGAGACGTCGTACTCGACGGGTTTGCCGGCTCGGGAATGACCGGCGTGGCAGCCCAACAATGTGGACATCCTGATCCGAAGACTAAAGCCGACATAGAGCAGGAACTAGGGAGGGATAAGATCCAGTGGGGCGCTCGTAGAGCGATCCTTGGGGACCTTGGACCCTTGGCTACTTTCATCGAGGCGGGCCTGAACTTGCCGATCGATGGAGCTAAGTTTGACTTCGCTTCAAAGGCTCTCTTAGACCGCTTTGAGGCGAGTTACGGTTGGATGTTCAAGACGACTGTGACACCTAACGCAGGTGCTCCGTTCGAGGCTGACATTGATTACACCGTCTGGTCAGAGGTATTCACATGTCCACATTGTGGCGGAGAAGTAGTGTTCTACGACTCCGCGTTCAATGAAGATGACGGAACGATCCGTGACACTTTCCCATGCGTTGCGTGCGGGGTTTCGCTGGGCAAGAGCAGTCTTGATCGAAGAATGGAGCGTATCACTGCTCTCAATGGGAATGTGTTTGATCGAATCATGTTTAGGCCAGTTCGGATCTTCTGGCGGAATGGAAAGACTCGAGGAGAGAAGGCCGTAGAGATCAGCGACCTCAATCTCCTAGAGAGGATCGCTAGAACCCCTGTTGCGTGGTTCCCATCGGGTGTCCTCCAATACATGCATTCCACCCACGAGCGTGCTGACTTGCAGGGTAGAGGCTTCTCAACAGTCGAGGCTTTCTGGCCTGACCGTAGCCTGATCTCTTTATCCATATTGTGGAGTTGGGCGGGCGAAGAAGAAGATCACTTGCTTAAAATCGCACTCCGATTTTGGATTGAACAGGCAATCCTTGGTCTATCGTGGCTAAATGTATATGAGGCGAAAGCATTCTCACAGTTAAATCGGTACAAGAAAGGATTCTATTACGTTCCGTCCTTGGTCTCCGAGTGCTCTGTTAGGTACAATCTACTTGGTTCCATGCCCTCGCGGGGGAAGCGCCAGGTCTTGGCAAATCTGTGGGCTAGCACTCAGCGGAAAGCGGGTGAGGTATTCATCTCCACAGGCTCGTCAACTCATTTCCCTATTCCCGACAATAGTGTTGATTACGTATTTGTAGACCCTCCGTTTGGCCAAAATATCTACTACTCCGACATGGCTCACTTGATGGAGCTATGGCATGCAGTTTCGACCTCTTTTGCGGATGAAGCGATTATCGATAGGAATAGTCAACGGCCTAAAACTGAAGACACCTACGGAGCGCTGATTCGGCAGTGCTTCGCAGAGTTTTTCCGGGTTTTGAAACCTGGAAGGTGGATGACTGTTGAGTTTTCAAACTCCTCGAACACTGTCTGGCTGCTAATCCAGCATGCACTTTCGGAGGCTGGTTTCGTTGTTGCCGACACTCGGGTAATAGATAAGGGTCAGCTTTCCTTCACTCAACGCACCGCTATCAACACGGTGAAGCATGATTTGGTGATTTCGGCGTATAAGCCTGCGGTGGCGACGGAGCAGTTGTTCGAGATTGCTGCGGGGAGTGCCGATGGCGCCTGGGCGTTTGTGCGGGAGCACCTGTCCCGGATCCCAGCGACTGAGGGCAGTAAGGGTCAGGCGTTGGTGGTCCGGGAGCGGCAAGCGGACCGGGTGTATGAGCGCATGGTTGGGTATCACGTGGCGAGGAACACCCTTGTGCCGATGACGGCTGCGGAGTTCTACGCGGGGTTGGAGCAACGGTTCCCGGTGCGGGATGGCATGTATTTCTTGCCGGGTCAGGTTGAGGAGTACGAGCGGTTCCGGATCACGTTCAAAGATCTTGCTGTCCAGGAGTTGTTCATCCGGGATGAGTCGACGGCGGTGCAGTGGCTTCGTCAGACGTTGAAGGATCGGCCTCGAACGTTTGCGGATGTCCAGCCGTTGTTCATGCGTGAGATGCAGTCGAGTGTGGCGTCGTGGGAGGAGATGCCTGATCTGCGTGAGATGCTCGAAGGCAACTTCGTGACCGATGGTAGTGGTCGTTGGTCGGTGCCGGATCCGAAGAAGGCTGAGGATCTGGATCAGTTGCGGACGCGTGCACTGTTGCGTGAGTTCGAGGGCTACAAGGATGGGCGGGGTCCGTTGACTCGGTTCCGTACTGAGGCGATCCGGGCCGGGTTCAAAGCGGCGTGGGCAGCGAAGGACTATGCGACGGTCACGACGGTTGGGCGCCGTCTGCCGAGTGATGTGTTCATCGAGGACTCGGCATTGCTGCACTACTTCCGTAACGCCGAAAGACTGGCACCGTAGCGATGCCGCGCGAGCCCGAATGGGCATGGTTGCCGGGTGCTGGCGAGCCGGTCGAGGTTCTGGCTCGCTCCGATCTGTGGGGTCGGGCCATGGCCGAGATCGTCGTGCCGTCGACGCAGCAGAGGATGCGTGTCGCATCCGGGGACTTAACCGAGTTGTCCTGGCGACGTTGGTCAGCGGCCGAGGTCAAGCTCCGTGCTGCCGCAACGCGCGCGCTGGCCCTTGCTGCTGACGGCGATGTGCTCGTTGCGGCGCGTGGTGGTGTGTCGCTGCTTCCGCATCAGGTGGCCACCTTGGAACGGGCATTGGCGATGGAGCCGGTTCGTCTCGCCATCTGCGATGAAGTGGGCCTGGGTAAGACGATCACCGCAGGCGCGATCCTCGCCGAGATGAAGGCACGAGGGCGCCTGCGACGTGTGGTCGTTGTGGCACCTAAGGGTGTGCAACTCCAGTGGGTCGCCGAGATGTCGGAGCGTTTCAGCGAGGAGTTCGTTCGAGTCGGCCCAGAAGGGTTCCCGGTGGACAGCGGCGTCGACCCGTGGCGGGTGTTCGACCATGTTGTCTGCTCGCTCGATGCAGTGAAACCGCTGCGCCGGCGTGCCGGCTGGACCCCCGAGCAGGTTGAAGCCCATAACGCAGCCCGATTCAGAGCGTTGGTGGATGCGGGTTGGGACATGGTGATCATCGACGAAGCGCATCATGTGGCGGGATCGAGCGATGAGGTCGCCAGGCATCGTCTCGCTCTTGAACTGTCGGCGGCAGCGCCGCACGTGTTGTTGCTGTCGGCGACACCGCACTCAGGAAAGACCGATGGCTTCCGACGGTTCCTTGGACTTCTCGACGAACGGTTCAGTCACGGACTGCCGGTGCAGAGGACAACCGTCAGCCCTGTTGTGGCACGCGCCGAGAAGCGCCGTGCGGTTGACAATGACGGCCGCGCGCTTTTCCAGCCCCGGACCACGTCGATTCGGATCGCGCCCTATTCGGATCGACATCTTGAGCGAGAGTTGTACGACGCGGTCACCGAGTACGTCCGCAACGGGTGGAACGCCGCACAACGGGAGAAGCGCAACGCCGCCGGTTTCCTCGTGTTGCTGATGCAGCGGCTCGTATCGTCGAGCACGGCGGCGATCCTTGCTGCGTTGGAGAAGCGTTCTGCCGCGCTTGGTGAGCCGGGGGAGCAACTCAGCTTGTTCGTCGATCGTGGTGAGGAGTGGGCCGAACTCACCGGCGAGGAGCAGTTCGAGGCGCTTGTCGGCACCCGCGGCCCGGCGTGGGAGACGGAGCGGTTCGAGTTGAACCACCTACTCAACTTGGCGCGCAACGCAGCCGCGGCTGGGGCCGATGCCAAGGTCCGGGCGTTCTTCGAGTTGCTTGGTGAGTTGCGACGAGCTGAGGGTGACCCGAACGTCAAGGTGTTGGTGTTTACCGAGTTCGTCCCTACTCAGGACATGTTGCTTCGGCTCCTCGACGAGGCCGGTGTGCGCGCGGTGGCGATCAACGGGTCGATGGGGCTTGCTGAGCGGGCGATGGCACAGCAGGCCTTCCGCAACAGTGCTCAGGTGCTCGTGTCCACCGATGCTGGTGGAGAAGGCATCAACTTGCAGTTCGCCCATGTCGTGGTGAACTGGGACCTTCCGTGGTCGCCATCCAAGATCGAGCAACGAATCGGCAGAGTCGATCGGATCGGGCAAACGCACCCCGTTCAGGCGTTCAACCTTGTCTGTGAACATTCTGTTGAAGCAAGAGTGCTCGAGGTGCTCGACACGAAGCTCGGCGTCATCCTCGAGGAACTCGGTGCCGACAAACGAGGAGATGTCCTCGAATCAGCTGCGCGCCGCACCGACGATCTGTGGACCGCAGCGATCGTCACACCCGAGCAGCTCGAGGAGCAGGCCACGACGTTCGCGGAGGGAACACGGGACGAGGCGGTCGAGGCGGGACACATCGCCGAGCTCGTAGAACCGACGGGTTCCGCTGCGCACGCAGTCAGCCCCGAACGACTTGCTGCGCTGGTTCGGACCGCCGCTGACGCTAAAGGCGAGCTGGGTCACCCGGTCATCGATCCGCTCGACGCGCTGAAGCATCTGCCGGAGATGGCTCCCGGTGAACCCTGTCCGGTCATCCGCCTCGCCGAGACGCCCGCAGGTTGGCTTTCGGTGTGGGAGGTCACTCCTGACGGCGCGACACGCAGTGCCGTTGCCGTGTTCCAGCCCGACATCGGGCTGATGCGACCTGATATCGCAATCACCGCATGGGATCGCTGCAGCCAAGACGTGCTGATTATCGATCAACGCACACCTGATGAGGAGCAATGGCGACGCATCGTCGAGGAGGGCGTCGACCACGCCTATCGCGCTGTGGCCCGCGTTGCTGGCGACGCGGGTCTGACGTTGCCGGATGCTCGCCTTCGGCTCGTGGTCAGGGTTGATCCGTGAGACGTTGGGTCGATGCACAGTTCGGCGACTCGTTGACCTCGAACCGGTCAGGCCCTGTCGTAGTTCTCGACCCTGAAGCAATTCTCAGCGATTTCGAGATTGCCGACATCGAACATGACTACACGGTTCGCATCGCGTCCCATTGGCATGAACTGCGGGTGATGTGGGACCTCGAGATTCGCGCTAGCGCACATCCCAAAAAGGTCGACGTCGTGATCGTGCGATCCGGCGAGTTCACCGCAGTCACCGAGTTGCCGTGGGACATCGAACACGAAGTTGCTCACGTGATCAAACTGCGATGGCCTGTTCCAGCAGACCTACGCGATGTGTTCCGCAGCGCGCCACACCTCTCAGACGTGTTGGCCGAGGCCGCGACAAGCCATCGTTCGGTCAAGGACATCCTGGTGCACGCCCTCGACTACAGGCCGGGAGACCCTGGAAGTGAACTGGGGCTCGTGGCCCGTTTGCGGACTGAGCCGACGACACCGGCGGTGCTGTGGGATGTGCTCGCCGATCACCTACGGACTGACATCGCCCGACAGACCGCACAGCGTCGCGGCGATCTCAGCGAACTACAAGATGCATGGACTGACTGG
>JAQCBM010000102.1 GCA_027729865.1 Actinomycetota bacterium | reverse complement strand
CGCTGATGAAGTCCACGCGCCGATGACATTGACCGGTGCTCGTCACCATCCCTTCTTGGCCGTTGCTGAAGGTGTGCCAGGTCTGCGCGCGGTGTCGTGTGTCTCTGCGTCGAAGACGTGGAACATCCCGGGATTGAAGTGCGCGCAGTTGGTGGCGTCGGATTCAGTAGCCGAGAGGTTGTGCGACGAGATACCCCTCGAAGCAACGTTCGGCGTTGGTCACTTCGGTGTGCTCGGCACACTTGCGGCCTATCGCGATGGTGGTCCGTGGCGTACCGAGATGCTGGAGGCGTTGGATCGTCGTCGTCGGCAGTTGGTGGAGGGACTCTCTCGGTTTGAAGGCGTGCAGGTGACCTGGCCCGAGGCGTCGTACCTGGCGTGGGTGCACATGCCGATGCTCGGGGAGGACCCGGCAGCGTTGCTGCTGGATAAGGCGCAACTAGCGGTGAATTCCGGGCTACCTTTCGGGGCTCCGGGGGTGGGGCATGCCCGGATCAACTACGCCACGAGCGAAGCGATCCTTGCGGAGATCATTGATCGTGTCGGAGCCGTGATCGATGCTGAGTCGTCCTAGTTTCGTGATGCACCGAGTTCTCGCCGCCCTTGTGGCTGCGCCGGTCCTTGTGGCAGCTGTGCTGGTTGCGCCGTCGGTTTCGGCTCGTGACTTGGATGCGATCGCCATCGGTGACTCAGTGATGCTCGGCGCCAAGTCGCAACTTCGGGATCGTGGGGTGGATGTGGTGGATGCCGCAGTGAGTCGTCAGGCGGCGACCGGGCCCGGTTTGCTGCGCAAGCGAGGTGGGAAGTTGCCCGAGCATGTGGTGGTGCACCTCGGCACGAACGGCACGTACACGCTGAAAATGTGCAAAGAGTTAGTGCGAACGGCAGGCAAGCAGCGGCGCGTATATCTGGTGACGGTCAAGGTGCCGCGGAAGTGGGAGAGCGTCAATAACGACATGCTGCGCTCGTGTGACGGGGCCTTCCGAAGTGACCGAGTGGTGTTGCTGGATTGGAACGCGGCTGCTACGAAGAATCCGTCGTACCTCTATGCCGATGGTGTGCACCTTCGACCTGAGGGGGCTCGCGCCTTCGCCCGGATGATCGAAAGGGCGGTCACCGCTCCCCGGGCTCCGTACTCGGATCGGTTGCCCGTTTCAGTTCGCCGCTAGTTGGACCGGTCCATGGGGACCGTGGGTAACCGGCGTCACACGCTGCTTGTGCGGTTGCTCACAGGACAGCGTTTACACGCCTGTCTCGTCGCGCTTTCGCTGTGCAAGGGGTCCATCCTTCACGCATCTTCCCCTGCACCAATAGGTATCGAGACAACGGCGTCACGAGCGGAGTTGCCATGGCAATTGCAGGATTGGAACAGGCCCCCACGCGCAATAAGCAGCTGCTGGAGTGGGTTGAGGAAGTAGCCGAACTCACCCAGCCCGACCGCATCGAATGGAGCGACGGATCTCAAACTGAGTGGGATCGGCTTACCGCTGAGTTGGTGGATGCCGGGACGCTCATTCGATTGAATTCCGAACTTCGCCCTAACTCCTTCCTCGCTCGCAGCGACCCACGTGACGTGGCGCGCGTGGAGGAACGGACGTTCATCTGCTCGCACAAGGAGATTGACGCCGGTCCCACGAACAACTGGGCCGACCCGGTCGACATGCGTGCCACGCTGAAGGGACACTTTGCGGGGTGCATGCGGGGCCGGACGATGTATGTCATCCCGTTTTCCATGGGCCCACTCGGTTCACGAATCTCTCAACTCGGTGTGGAGATTACCGATTCCCCGTACGTAGTGTTGAGCATGCACATCATGACCCGGATGGGTACAGCCGCTCTCGAAGAGATCGGTGAGTTCGGAGACTTTGTTCCCGCACTTCACTCCGTTGGCTACCCACTCGTGGGCGACGATGGAAACGTACGAGATGACGTCGCGTGGCCGTGCAACGACACCAAGTACATCGTCCATTTCCCGGAGACAAGGGAAATCACGTCCTTCGGTTCCGGCTACGGCGGCAACGCCCTGCTGGGTAAGAAGTGTTACGCCCTGCGCATCGCTTCCGCCATGGCGCGCGATGAAGGCTGGTTGGCCGAGCACATGCTCGTGCTGAAGTTGACGTCTCCTGAGGGCGATGTCCGCTACATCACCGCGGCTTTCCCTTCAGCATGCGGCAAGACGAACCTGGCGATGCTCGATCCAACCATGCCCGGGTGGAAGGTCGAGACGATCGGCGACGACATCGCGTGGATGCGTTTCGGCGAAGATGGGCGTTTGTATGCGATCAACCCCGAAGCGGGCTTTTTCGGGGTAGCACCGGGCACCGGAATGGACACCAATGCCAATGCGATCCGAACACTCACCGGGAACAGCATCTTCACCAACGTGGCATTGACTGACGACGGTGATGTGTGGTGGGAGGGACTCACTGAGGAACCGCCGGCGCACCTCATCGATTGGAAGGGCCGGGACTGGACCCCAGAGTCCGATGAGCCGTCGAGTCATCCCAATGCTCGCTTCGCAGTGCCCGCAGCGCAGTGCCCCACGATCGCGCCGAACTGGGAAGACCCCACCGGCGTGCCGATCGATGCGATCTTGTTCGGTGGCCGCCGAGCCACGAACGTTCCGCTGGTCACGGAGTCCTTCGACTGGACGCACGGAGTTTTCATGGGCGCCACCATGTCGAGTGAGAAGACGGCAGCAGCCGAGGGCACCGTGGGGGAACTTCGTCGCGACCCGTTCGCGATGCTCCCCTTCTGTGGTTACAACATGGCCGATTACTGGGGCCACTGGCTGAAGATCGGCACCTTCACTTCTCCGGAGAAGCTGCCACGCATCTACTCGGTCAACTGGTTCCGTCGGGGAGCTGATGGTCGGTTCATTTGGCCTGGCTTTGGCGACAACTCCCGAGTACTCGAGTGGATCATCCGCCGCATCGAGGGCCGCGCAGATGCGGTGGACACACCGATCGGTCGCCTGCCTGTAGTCGAAGAACTGAATCTCGATGGTGTGGAAGTGGCGCCTGCAGACCTTGATGAACTCTTCGCGTTGGATCCGCAGTCGTGGAAAGCCGAGGCGGACATGACGCAGGAGTACTTCGACCAGTTCGGCGATCGAGTGCCGCAGGCAATGCGAGATGAGCTCGCGGCGCTACGCGAACGTTTGGGGTAGTTGCTTCTATTCCTGGTCGCCGAGCGTGGCGACCAGGACGGCCTTGATCGTGTGCAGCCGGTTCTCTGCCTGATCGAAAACGATGCTGGCGGGAGAGTCGAAGACCTCAGACGTCACCTCCACCCCGTCGGTGAGACCGAACTCCTGCGCGATGGAACGCCCAACATTGGTATTGGTGTCATGAAATGCCGGTAGGCAGTGCATGAATTTGGCCTGAGGCCCTGCCATCGCCATGACGTTCGCATCGACTCGGTAGGGGCGTAGTAGCTCAATGCGTTCGGCCCACACGTCCTTGGGTTCGCCCATCGACACCCAGACATCTGTATGCACGAAGTCCGCGCCGGTCACACCCTCGCTGATGTCCTCGGTGATCGTGATGCGCGCGCCGGACTGAGCGGCTCTTTCCTGGGCGATCGCCTGAATGCCGTGGCTGGGCCACAGATCTCGAGGCGCTGCAATGCGAACATCCGCGCCCAGAATCGCTCCGGTTACCAACAAAGAGTTACCCATGTTGTAGCGGGCATCACCGACGTAGGCGTAGCTGAGCGGCCCCGTGCTATTCATCGTTGTCGAGTGTTCGCGCATGGTGAGGAAGTCGGCCAGCATCTGTGTGGGGTGCCAGGTATCGGTGAGTCCGTTGAAGACTGGAACGTCCGCGTACTGCGCCAATTCCTCAACGATGCTGTGCGCGGAACCGCGGTATTCAATGCCGTCGTACACGCGCGACAGGACCCGTGCGGTATCGGCGATGGATTCCTTGTGTCCGATCTGGCTTGACGAGGGATCCAGGAGAGTAGAGAAGCCGCCCTGCTGGGCGATCGCGGCCTCAAAGGCGATGCGCGTGCGGGTGGACGTCTTCTCGAAGATCAGCGCGATGCCGCGACCAGCCAACCGTGGGCGTTCGGCTCCGTTTCGTCGTTCACTCTTGAGCGTGGCAGCCAAATCAAGCAGGTAGATGAGTTCCCCTGCGGTGAAGTCCTTTTCGGCCAGAAAGTCACGGCCACGCAGGTCCACAGAGCTCTCCACCTGGGGAACCCTAGCGATGTTAGGTCACGCGGTGATGCCCAGCGCCCCAGGAGAAATGGCACGGTCAACGTCCGCGCCGGCTGCGCGTAGACCTTCGCCGCGATCACGCGGGTAGTGCCGTGAGTCAAGGCGACGATAGATGCGCTCTCGATCCTCTTCGGTCAAGCCGCCCCACACTCCATACGGCTCTCGGGCTCGGATCGCGTAGTCCGCGCACTCCAAACGAACCGAGCACGAGGCGCATACTGCTTTCGCCTGACGGTCCCGGCGCAACCGAGGTAGCCCGCGTTCGTTCTGCGGATGAAAGAACCACGTTGGGTCCACCGATCGGCACGCGCCTTGTTCTTGCCAGAACCAGGTAGCGTCATCTGGAACCTGAGCGAGGGGTTGCTGCGGCACTCGATCCTCCCGTTCTCACGCGAGCACGTATCCCAAGACCTGCTCTGAGGGCAACGCTAGGAGCCAGGCGAGTTGCACACGAGCGCCAAAGGTCCCGAGATTGCAGGACCAGCAGATGAGGGCGTCTTACTCGGCTTCGGTCTGACTCTCGGCGATCTTGCTTCGCACGTCCTCCATGTCGACGTCGCGGATCGCCTGCACGAGGTTCTCCAGCGCTGGCTGGGGGAGGGCGCCGGCTTGGGAATACAGGACCACGCCGTCGCGAATCGCCATGAGCGTAGGAATCGAGGAGATCTGGAAGTATCCGGCGAGTCCTTGCTCGGCCTCGGTGTCGACCTTGGCGAACACAATGTCCGGATTGTCCTCGGACACGTTCTCGTACACCGGGGCGAAGGTCCGGCACGGACCGCACCAGGAGGCCCAAAAGTCCACCAGGACGATCTCGTTGCCGCCCACGGTGTCGGCAAAGGTTTGTTCGGTGAGTTCAAGAGTTGCCATGCCTATACCCTAGGGGGTATCTGGCGCTGCTGTCCAGTCCGTGTGCGACCTACACTTTCCCTATGCCGGACACGACGCCACTGGAATCACCCGAGCTAGGTGGAGGCACGCTCCTCGAGGAGCGAACGGCGGATTACGACGACGGCGATCATGAGCGCTTTGCCCACTACGTCGAGAAAGACAAGATCGTCGAGAGTGCGGTCACCGGTAAGCCGGTCACTGCACTGTGTGGAAAGAAATGGACACCGGGCCGCGATCCGTCGAAGTTCCCGGTATGTCCGGAGTGTCAAGAGATTCACGCATCGTTGCCGCGTGGCGGTGAATGAGCGCGTGCCGCGCCGTCAACAGCTCGGTGGTCTCGCGGCGGTGGGAGCGCTTCTCCTCACTGGGTGCGCATCTGCTTCCGGTCAAGAACCCGTGGTGCCAACCCCCGAAGTAGACGCAAACGCCGACGCTTTAGCAGCAATGCTCGATCCGTGCGCCAAACCCAATCTCACGACCGTGGAACCCGGTGCAATCACCTTCGCCACGAGTTCGGTTCCTGCGCCACCTTTCTTCCTCACCGACGATCCATCTGATCGCGAAGGTTTCGATGCCGATCTTGCGTACTCACTCGCAGAGGTGCTGGGATTTCGTCCCGGGCAAGTCGCCTGGGAGTACGTGCCATCGGAACAAATTCTCTCCGGTGAGTTCGTCGACTACGACCTCGCCCTGGGTGGATTTACTGAAACTGGAAGCGAGAGTTCACCGGTGGTCTTCTCGCAGCCGTACCTCGTTGTCGATGCAGACGTGCCGGCTGAACCCCAGCTAGAACCCTCCCCGAACGAGGATGACGATCGGAATTCGCCAGCGGATGCTGTCGAACTGTCCTTTGCGCTGGTGAATGGAAATCCACTGCTTGTGTGCACGGACCGAGCATTGGACGAAATGTCCGAAGTGGGCACGCTGGATGAACTGCGTGAGGGTTGGCTTGATCCTCAGTAGGGGGCTTAGCGCGAAAGAGTGGGCAAACCCCGTTCGGATATCCCCGTAATAGTCCGACGTTCCCCTAGCATTTACGCGGCACAACGTCAGCGGCACAACGGGGCACCCCCGGCCGTCAAGCATCAGGAGGATGCATATGTCTAGCAGTGAAACGGTGATCGTCGAGGAGTCACCCGACAACATGATGACCGCCATCGGTCGAAACTGGTGGGTGCTGCTCTTCGCAGGCATCCTGAGTCTCGCAGTCGGTGTGGTTGCGCTCGTGTGGCCTGGCAAGACAGTAATTGTTGTGGCGATCGTCTTCGCGATCTGGTTGATCGTCTCGGGCATCTTCAGCCTTGTGCGCGGCTTCGCGCACGGTCTCACCGGTGGCATGCGCGCCCTGTACATCATCACCGGAATCCTGTCCCTGGTGCTGGGAATCTTCGCTATCCGCGGTGAGTTCCAGGAGCTCTATATCCTCAGCCTGTTCATCGGTATTGGTTTCTTGTTCCGTGGCTTCGCCTCGCTGTTCCTTGGCTTCGAGAGCAAAGAGGGCCGCGGATCCAACATCTTCTTCGGCATCGTCATGATCATCGGTGGCGTCGTCGTCCTCGTGTGGCCGGGAATTTCCCTTGTCACGCTGACCTGGGTGGTCGGTATCTGGCTAATCATCATCGGCATTTACGAGATCATTGCCGCGTTCAGCGTTAAGCGGATGGCAGGCGCCTAGGTAGGGAGTTCATCGCTTCGCGAGGGGCGGTT
>JAQCBM010000101.1 GCA_027729865.1 Actinomycetota bacterium | reverse complement strand
CGCCATCTGTGCTCGCAGATCCCGAGCAAATCGTTGCCTTTATCGGTTAATGGGCGATCTGTATGTGATTCCGTGCAAGCTTGCGCCCCGGGTGATGTTCAATGTTAGTAATGAAGTGCGGGTCTACGCCACGTCGACTTCAGGTGGCGCGGAGGAGCGCCTTAGTCTCTCGATACTTCGCGCGTTCTGGGTGATGACAAGACAGCACAGGTAGAAGGACTGCATCGCCATCCCACTGACGGGCAGGCGACTGCGGGTTCGTCTTAACTCGGCGTGCCAAGACTCGGTCGCGTTCCGTCTGCCGTAGAGCATCGTGAACTGTTCCGTGGTTGTCGGGAAGTAGCGGGTGCTTTCACCGTGGTTGATTGCGCTTTCACCGGTAGGGAATAAGCGATGTGTGGGTGAAAGTTCCGCAGATGCACGGAACCTCATATACGTGGTAGGAGCGATGGGATTGCTGTCGGTCTGATTGACGCTGGTTGTGTGGTTCAGGCGGCTGCCTGAGCGGCGTTGTTGGTGAAGGCTAGCTCGAACTCGACGGGCGTCAACTTGCCGAGGCCGCGCTGGCGTCGGTGGTAGGTGTGCTCTATCCAGTGGACCATCGCGTAGTGCAGGTCGTCGCGGGTGCGCCACTGCTGGGAGTCCAGGACGTTGCGCTGGAGCAGAGCCCAGAAGCTCTCCATGGCGGCGTTGTCGCCGGCGGACGCGACGCGGCCCATCGAGCCCTTGAGTCCGGCGGCTTTCAGGACGGCCTGGAAGCTCCTTGCGCGGAACTGCCATCCTCGGTCGGCGTGGACGATGACGACGCCGTCGGGCTGGCGTCGGGCGATCGCGGCCCTCAGCGCCGCGACAGCCAGGTCGGCGGTCATCCGGTCGGCGATGGCATAGCCGACGATCCGGTTGGAGAACAGGTCCAAGCTCCGCGCAGCAGTAGACCTTGCCCTGCCCGGTCGGGCGCTCGGCTTGGGAGGAGCGAAGCGACGGAGTCAGTGACCCACGTGCGGTTCGGCTCATCGGACGTGAAGTCCCGCTGCACGCGATCGTCGTTCACCGCCGGCCCACTCCAGGCAGGCGGTGTGGTAGCCCTCAAAAGGACCCAACTCGAGCACCGACTTACCGGACAGCCCTCCGGGTATAACTGACTCGGCCCACGGAACGCGGGTATCAATCTCCGAATCGAAGTGATTTACCCATCCAGCCGTGATGTTTAAGCTCTCGGGAAAAGCAGTGATCCACTGGCCCGCAAAGATGTCGACTGTCTGTTGGGGTGTCGGCTCGTGAGTGGCGAATTCATGGTGATGCACTGGCTCCTGAGACTTGCGAACTCTTCCTGCGGCGCGGTGGACCAATCTGCGAATATGCGATCGGTCGTTAGCCATTAAGCGAGCGTATCGGTATCCGCAGTGGGTGAAGCATTAAACATGACGTGGCTTGTCGGACTTACACCCAGAGGACGGTGTGATTCCATCATGTTCCTCCTGTCTCGTCGGAATCAGCCTTCGCGCAAACCGACGCGTGCGTGCGTACGTCGAAGCCACGCAGGTGCCCACCAATTCGCACGTCCGGCAATTCGCATAAATGACGGCACGAGCAGAGCGCGGACCACCGTGGCGTCAAGCAGGATCGCGACAGTGACACCGAAACCGAGTTGCTTAATATTCGTCGCTCCGCTAGTGAGGAATGATGCAAAGACGATCGCAATCAACAGTGCTGCCGCGGTCACGATGCGTCCGGTGCGCTGCAGGCCAAGTGCAACAGCATCGGTAGTGCTCTTGCCGGCGTCATGCTCTTCCTTGATGCGGGAGAGCATGAACACTTCGTAGTCCATCGAGAGTGCGAACGCGATCACCGCGATCAATGCCAGAGTTGAGATGTCGATCGTGCCGGTCGCTGTGTATTCGCCGGTGAGCCAGGTGAGGTGACCGCCTTGGAACACCCATACGAGGGCACCGAGGGTGGCCGCGAGACTGAGTACATTGAGGACAATTGCTTTGATCGGAATGAGCACGCTGCCGGTAAAGAGGAACAGGATCACCAAAGTAGCGATGGCAAGCCATAGGGCCACGATCCACACTCGATCCAACACACTGTTTGTTGCATCGGCCGACTCTGCGGCGAGGCCACCGACGAGGACTTCTTCCGCGGGAGCGTCAAGCCCGCGTATCTCGGCGACGAGTGCTTCACCTGCAGGATCAATGGGTCGCACATTGCTTACCGCTTCAATGCGGGTTGCATCCGCGGTCGACCACGTTGCAGCATTGGGATTGGGGGCAACGACCGATCCGTCAATGACAATGCTCTCGGCAGTTGTGACGCGGTCGATCTCGGGGATCAGCGAGAGTTCTTCGGCGAACGCCTGAACCTGCTCAGGCGAACCCGGTTGGCGCAGCACGATGTCGTACGGAGACGCATCATTGTCGGGGAACTGCTCGCGCAACACCTGCCCTGCTTGTGCTGCTGGATTGTCCGCGGGGAGTGCTCGTTCGTCGACCTGACCGAAAACTGCGCCCAACGCGGGTGCGGCCATCACGAGTAAAAGGGCAACCGTGCCCAAGAGCACCGGCCAGGGGTAACGCATGACGAATCGTGCGACGCGCGCCCAGGCACCATCGTCTTTCGGTGCCAGGTCACCGCGCCGAACCTTCAAGCGATTCACATTCTTGCCCAGGATTGCGAGCAATGCGGGAATCGCCGTGAGTGCACCAATCACGGCAAGCACACTTACAGCTATTCCGGCGTATGCAAAGGATCTCAGAAAATACTGCGGGAAGATCAGAAGGGATGCGAGTGCAACAGCTACGGCAGCTCCCGAGACAAAGACAGTGCGCCCTGCGGTGTTCACGGTGACGGCGACAGCCTCGGGAACAGAATCGCGGGCGCGCAATTCCTCGCGGAAACGATTGATGATGAGCAATGCATAGTCAATCCCGAGGGCCAGACCAAGGCCAGTGACTAGATTAAGTGAAAAAATCGACACCTCGGTAACGCGGGAGATGATGAATAAGACGAGGAAACTGCCCAGGATTGTTCCGCCCGCAACCAGGAACGGGAGTCCTGCAGCAACGACCGAGCCGAACACGAAAATCAACAGCAATGCGGTGATCGGAATGGCAATCGACTCGGCAACGGCCAAGTCTCGCGAGATCTGTTGCGTGAAGGCGTTGCCAATAACCTCGCCACCGAACGCATAGACAACTAACTCCCCTTGCTCACCGGTGAAGTTGTCGACGATTTCTGTTGTCACGGATTCGGCATCAACGGTTTCGGCATCAAAGACTTCGGTTTCAACGTTTTCGGCGAAGACGAGAGCCTGTGCGGTATTCCCGTTAGCTCCCAGAAATGATTCAGCACCTCCGGTCGACCAATAAGAAACAACTTCACCGACACCATCGACAGTGGCGATTTGATCGAGGAGTGCTATTGCTTCGGCGGAACTCAGATCTGGGCTCGATGGAGTTTCAATTGCCAAGATAATGAGTGGATCCTCGGTGCCAAATTCGTCGGCCAGGATTGCAGCCGCCCGCAATGAATCACTGGCAGAATCGTTGAACCCCTCGGACTCCATCGCGGCAAACACGCGGATACCAAAGATGCCAACGACCACCATCAGTACCAAATAGCTGACCAGCACCGGCCAGCGATGGCGTGCGACCCAAGCGCCGAGACGATGAAATAGGGGTGATCGATTGTTGAGGGTGGTAGAGTGAACAGTGTTCATATATATACCTTGGCATCTCATGTGAACAATGTCAACATAGGAGCGTGATGAGTCGCAACTACCACCATGGCGCTCTAGCGGAAGCGATGGTTGATCAGGCCCTCGCCGACGTCCGGGTGCAGGGAGCGGAGCACGTTTCTCTGCGTTCTATTGCACAGACCCTTGAAGTATCGCCCAGTTCGGCCTACAACCACTTCGCGGACAAGGACGATCTGCTGCGAGCAGTGGGTGCCTGCGGACTCGCCGCCCTCGACGAGCGGATGGCCAGGGTGTTGGCCGCCCACCCAGCGGACAACCCAGATGCCGCCCGCGCACGATTTTCTGGACTTGGTCGGGCCTACCTAGCCTTCGCGATTGATGAAACGCACCTCTTCCAATTGACCTTTGGTCCAATCTGCGCGGTCCAGGAGATCCCCCCCGAAGACACCGGTCCGTACAACAAGCTCACGACCGCCCTAGACGACCTCGACCGCTGGCAGTTGTTGAAACCCGGTATTCGTTCTGATCTTGACCTCATGGTGTGGGCGTCGACCCACGGCATGGCCACCCTCCTGGTCGAGGGAGCAGTGCCACCGGAAAGTGTCGACGCATTCATCGATTCCATGGCTCGACTCGTCTTTATCGAGGGCGCTTTGTCAGCCGCGGAGGGTCGTTGACGGCGTCTCGAAGACCCATCAAGAGTGTCTCGCGCGGGTCTCATTGGAGTTGACGGGCAGAGTTCTGCCTGCGGAAGCTACCTTCGGCCTAGTGGCACAGGCGCTATCCTGCCGCAATGCCCAGCGCACCCGTCACCGGTTTCATTAATGCCCTACCCAAGGCCGAACTGCACGTGCACATGCAGGGAGCCGCTTCCGTCGAGACGGTGCTCGAACTGTCGCGCAAGTACCCCGAGGTCGGCCTGCCGCAAGACGAGGAGCAATGCGGGAGTTTTACCGCTTCACCGACTTCCCTACTTTCATCTCTATTTGTATGTCCGCGGCACGACTGGTGCGCACGGGGGACGACATCTATGCACTCACCATCGGGCAAGCCCGGGATCTCGCTGCTGGCAACGTGCGGTACGCGGAGACAACCGTCACGGCTGACAGTCACTTAAGTGTTGGCATTGCCCCGGACGAACTCGCCGAAGCGCTGATGCGGGGTCGGTCAGATGCCCGTCGACTGCACGGCGTGGAACTGGCATTCGTGTACGACATCAACGGCGAATTAGGTGTGGAGTCCGGAGAGCGGCTGCTTACCTGGATCGAGCAATACCGTCCAGAAGGTTCGATCGGTTTCGGACTTGGCGGCCCCGAGGTTGGTGTCCCCCGAAGTGCCTACGCGGACCTCTTCCGCCGCGCCCGCGATCTCGACCTGCACTGCGTTCCGCACGCCGGCGAGACAATCGGGCCGGACGAAGTGTGGTCTGCGATTGACCAACTGGGTGCCGAGCGAGTCGGCCACGGAATCGCGTCAGCACAGGATCCCGTTCTTATGGCGACGCTCGTTGAACGCGGGATCACACTCGAGATATGCCCGACGTCGAACGTGTGCACGGGTGCTGTGACATCGCTGGCGGCGCACCCATTCCCTGTCCTGCGTGAGGCGGGCATCCGACTCACGCTCAACACCGATGACCCCGGAATGTTCAGCACCGATATCAACACGGAGTACGCAATCGCCCACGATGTCTTCGGAGTGGATCCAGCCGGGCTCGCCGAACTTGCCCGCGAGTCGGTGCGGTCGTCATTCGCGACCGCCAATATCCAGCAGGCGATCCTCGATGAAATCGACTCGGTCGACCTGCCTTAGCCGACCTGCCTTAACCCCTGGAATGGTTCCTACCCCAGAATGAACTTTCGAGTCTGGCGTGCGTCCCAGCGCCATGCCCTAGCATTTCGTTATGTCGATCGGCACTCCCGCTCCAGACGCTGCAACGTCACAGGGAACACTACTTGAGGTCCAGGTCAAGAAATATACCTAAGCGAATGACTAGTGTCCGCGTACAGATTCGGGCGAACCGCGGAACCACCTGTAGTTGAAGCGCCCGCAAGTGACTCTGTCTGATGGTGCAATGCTCACCTACTTCATTCAGACTAATGCTGGGTCAAACCAGCATAGGGTCGAAGTGCCGTCGCCACTAAGGCTAAGTCCCGATCGCTCGGAGCTGTTGCGCGAATACTCGGGTATTCGCAGAACCAGCGTGATCTGTGCATCCAGCGCCTCGTCGTACGGAGACGTCGTGGGAGCGCGCCAAGAATCGATCCCGGATGGGCTAGCTCAAACCAACAGCCTTGAGTTGCTCACGAGAAAGCCCGATCAGTTGCGCTGACGTCAGCCGCGCGACCTGCGCAGGCGTAAGCCGCTGTAGTTGCTTCACCGACAACGCCGCCACCGCCTCTGGATTCATCCTTCGCAACGAAGCGATTGACATTTTTGCCAGACTTGCCGGGCGAATGGCCGCTGCCTGCTCCGGTGTCAGTTCCCGGACCGCGGAAGGACGAAGCGCTGCCACCATCTTGGGTTTCAACTGCGACACGAACAGGGGTGTCACGCTTGCCAGGCTTGACGGCGAGATGGCACGGACCTGATTGGGGCTGAGCCGGCGAACCGATGCAGAGCGCAAGCCGCTGAGCTGCTCACCGGACATCGCGGCAACGGCCGCGGGCGCCAGAGCAGCCATGCGTGCCGGGCGAATCGTGCTGATGAGTTGCAACGGCAGCCCTGCCACTTGAGCCGGCGACATGGCCTCGAACACCTCAGGCATTAATTCCTTGAACTGCTCTGCGGGGATGCAGGCCACCTGCTCGGCTGTGAGCGCCACGATCTCATTCGCCCCTACGCTGCCCGGATCCTCGCAAGTAGTTGCTGGACTCCCCGACGCACCCGGGGTAGCAACGGGATCTGCGGCATTAGGCGATGAGTTGTTGGCTTCACCTCCACCCGAGGCGCCTCCGCTTCCTCCGGGTGCGGGGGCGTCCGTGATGACGAAGGATCGATCGACCGGGGTGGCCGGGTTCCACGTTGCATTGCCGCCCTGAGATGCCCGGACAGTGCAGGTGCCTGTCCCCACGAGCGAGATGCTGGCGCCGTTTGCTCCGCCGCTCGTGCACACGCCTGGCGTGGTCGTAGTA
>JAQCBM010000100.1 GCA_027729865.1 Actinomycetota bacterium | reverse complement strand
CCGCCGTGAGCATCTGATGGCCGCGAACCACTCGCGCCATCAACTCCATCACGCCGCGATGGCCGCCGACGCCGACGGTCGAATCCTGGCGTTACGGTCGGAGTTCTGGGCAGACCAGGGCGCCTACGTCAGAAGCCACGGTCTCCGAGTACCTGACCTCACCCTGTCGATGCTTCCTGGACCGTATGACATTGCGTCGTACCGCGGCCGGGCGCACTGTGTGGTGAGCAACCGCACGCCGACGGCAACGTACCGGGCGCCGGGGCGCTTCGAGTCAACGTTCGTACGCGAGCGTCTGATCGACATGGTTGCCGCACGCTGCGGACTCGACCGGATCGAGATCAGACGCCGCAACCTGATCAATCCAGGCCAACTCCCTTACACGCGCGCGTTGCTGTCGACCTCGGAACCGGTCGTGTTCAGCGAAGGCGACTATCCGGCTTTGCTGGAGCGTGTGACGGCTCTCGTGGATCGCGAAGAGATCGTACGTCGCCGCGCTGCGGGTGAGGCTGTGGGGTTCGGAGTTGCCGTCTTCCTCGAGAAATCGGGCCTGGGCCCGTGGGAGTCGGGATCTGTTGCGGTCAGCCCGGATGGCGCCATCACGGTGCGGACCGGGTGCAGTTCAGTCGGTCAGGGCATACGAACCGTCCTGGCCCAGATCGCCGCCGATGAATTGGGGGTCGACCCCGACGTGGTGCGCGTCGAACTGCTGGATACCGACCACACCGACTTCGGAACCGGGAGCTACGCCAGTCGCTCGACTGCGACCGCGGGATCCGCAGTGCACCTCGCGACGAAGGCGCTCCTCGAGAAGGCGCGCGTCGTCGCGGGCGACGAGTGGGGATGCGAGCCGGCCCAAGTCACCCTCGAACGCGGTGCGGTTGTCTCGCCCGACGGCGCCCGCCTGACGCTGGCGCAGGTCGCGTCGATGCTCGAACCTGTGCGGGCCAAGCGACTTGGGCTCACACCGGGTCTGGCCGCCGAGGAACACTTCCATGTCGAGAAGCTCACCTACCCCTACGGAGTCCACGCCGCCGTTGTCCGGGTCGACCGGGCAACCGGGCGTACGGACGTCGAACAACTGGTGCTCGGCTTCGACGTTGGAAGGGCCATCAATCCAATGCTGATCGAGGGGCAACTGCATGGCGGCGCCGCCCAAGGGATCGGCGGCGCACTCTTCGAAGAGTTCACCTACGACGATGCCGGCAACCCGCAGGCCACGTCTTTCATGGACTACCTCCTCCCCACGATGATGGAGGTACCCGATCTTGTGACTGTCATCTCCGAGGACTCACCGGCCCTCCACAACCCGCTCGGCGTCAAGGGCGCCGGTGAAGGCGGCATCACCGGCGTCGCGGCAGCGATTGCCAGCGCTATCGATGATGCAGTCGAACGACCAGGTCTCATCCGTCGGGTGCCGGTCACACCAGTCCGCCTCCTCGAGGCACTTTCCAAGGAACAACTCTCATGATCGACCTGACGGGACGTCGAGTGATCGTGACCGGTGCAGCCTCCGGGATCGGTCGCCACTACGCGATGGGCCTCGGCCGAGCCGGCGCCTCCGTCGCCGTGCTCGACCTCGCCGATCCGGGCGACGTCGTCGCCGAACTTCGCGAAGCTGGAACTGACGCCATCGGCATGCAGTGCTCGGTGACCGATCGAGCGAGTGTCGTGGCAGCCCTTGGCGCCGTCGCCGAACACTTCGGCGGCATCGACGCCTTGGTCAACAATGCCGCCTTGTTCTCGGCCATCGCGCCAACGCGGTTCGAGGACATCGGCGACTCCGATTGGGACCAGGTTCTTGCCGTGAACGTCAAGGGTGTCGCAATCTGCACATCGGCGGCCCTGCCGTACCTGCGACGGGCGGAAGGAGCAACCGTGGTGAACGTCGCCTCAGCGAGCATCTTCAAGGGCGTCACCCACCTCGCCCATTACGTTGCATCAAAGGGCGCAGTAGTGGCACTCACCCGGGCCCTCGCCCGGGAACTCGGTCCCGACGGGATCACGGTGAACTGCCTTGCGCCCGGACTCACCGAGAGCGAAGGCGTGCTGGCCAATCCTGGCTACACAGAGGGCCTGCGAGCTGCAAACGTGGCCTCGCGAGCCCTGGCCCGACCCCAAACCCCTGATGATCTCGTCGGTCCGATCCTGTTTCTAGTGTCGCCGTTGGGAACATTCATGACCGGGCAAACCGTTGTAGTCGACGGCGGGTCGGTGATGCACTGAAACAGCGTCGTTCTTCCGGCGTCCGATCAGGCCAGACCGAGCAGTCGCGCAGGATTCGTCTGCGTGATGCTGTCGAATACGTGAGGATCCTCGCCGGCTGCAGTGATCGCGGTCCTGATCAATCCGGTCGGATCATCCACGACCATCGGGAACGGCAGATCAGTCCCGAGGTGGATCCGATCATGACCCAACCGTGCCAGCGCGAATGCCAGCACGCCAGGATCGTGCACGACCGTGTCGTAGTGAAAGCAGTCGAGCACGTCCTCGGGGGTCTCGATGCTGCGCCGTTCGAGCTTGCCGGCCCGAGATGCCTGCGCTGCGCGCCCCGCCAACATCGGCAATGTTCCGCCGCAGTGTGCCAGCAGCACCTTCAAGTCAGGCCAACGATCGAAGACGCCCGAGAGGTAGAGGCTGAACGCGGCGACTGTGGTCTCGAAGGGATTTCCGCACACATTGGTGAGGAAGTCCTTTGCCATCCTGTCTGCACCCAGCACTCGATGAGGGTGAACAAACAGAGGTACGCCGAGACCGCTGGAAGCCTCGTACAACGGTTCAAGATCGACATCATCGAGGTTCATCCCGCGGACCTGCGTCGGAATCGCGCCGCCCACAAAGTCGAGGTCGTCCACACAGCGGCGAAGTTCTTCTGCGGCGCTCGCTCCATCGGTGATGGGGAGGGCTGCCATGCCAGCGAAGCTGATGCTGCCATCGATGTCCGAGGCGGTCCCGTCGTTCATCGCCCGACACCAGTCGAGCGCCTGATCTGGATCGAGATGGTCGCCGATGCAGTCGAGCCAGGGCGAGAGCACCTGTAGGTGGATTCCGCGTTCAGAACACCACAAGTCACGGTCCAGCGACGACAACGGCGGGGGCACTGGCCGTGTCGGCCCATCCGGGAGCAGCACACACCTGGTATCGGTGTCGAATCCGACGCCAGGTATTGCGCCGGCGGCTGCCTGCTCCAGCACGGCAGGTGGGAGATAGTGGGCATGAACATCGATCATGCGAGGGTTCCGTTCTCGATGTCGGCGCCGACGATCGCGTACACGTCGGTCCGTCGGTCGAGACGAGGGTCGATCCCCGGGCCGCGATGTTGTGATCGCTCGACTTCGTCGAGATCGATCTCGATGACCGAGATGCATCGGTCGTTGCCAGGAAGGGGACCGAGTGCCAGCTTGCCCCATGGATCGGCCACGATCGACGAGCCGAGGAAGTGGTAGTCGCCCATGGGGCCAGCGGCTGAGGCGCAGGCGATCACCACTTGGTCGAGGTTGGCCTGGAGCATCGCGGTCGTGGCCTGAGGTGCCATACCCTTTTCGTCCCACCAGGTCTTGTCGAACCCCGGCAGCCACGCCGTCGGAACCGCAACGATTTCGGCTCCCTTGAGTGACAAGGTGCGCACCACTTCGACGAATCGGAGGTCGTAGCAGATGCAGGCTCCGATGCGCCCGTACGGTGTGTCGACCACTGCGAGACCGCGATCTCCCGGAGCGAACACTGCCTTCTCGTCGGCGAACAAGTGCAACTTCCTGTACACCGAAAGCACTCCGCCCGGGCCAACAGTCACCGCGGAGTTGAACAGCTGGTCGCCTTCCCGCTCACAGATGCCACCGACGACCACGGCTCCAGAGGTAGCGACGCGCTCAGCCCACGCCTCGACGGTCGGGCCATCGAGTGTCTCTGCTCCGGCCCACAGCAGATCGGGGTCTGCCGAGTAGCCCGGGGCAGTGAGTTCGGGAAGCACCACCACCTGTGCCCCCAACTCGAGTGCCTCGTCAAGGGCCGTCAATGACGCTGCTCGACTCTGGACCGGATCCCGTGGATCGGTCGCGTACTGGGCAAGTCCCAGACGAACTTGTCGCGTCACGTATCGCCCGTCGGTTGCGCCGAGCGCAGCAATGCCGCGTCAGCTGGGCACGGACCGCCCACACTGACGATGTTGCTCTCTCGGTTGGCACTGACCGCATGACGAACCCCTGGTGGTACGTGCACGACGTCTCCTTCTTCGAACTCAAGCGTGACGTCGTTGGTCAGATCGGTGATCGAACCCCGGCCGTGCAGGATGAAGATCGTGTCTTCCGAAGACTGGTGGGCATGGGGCACATTCGCCTCGCCCGGTTGCATGTCGACGAAGTTCATATTTGCGGTCTCGGCGCCGACACCCGGCCACACCACCAGTCGTGCGTCCGAAGCGATCAGCGGCAACGTCGCGCTGGGTCGGTCTCGGTGAAATGTCCTGATTCCCATTGCTCTCCTCGTTTCTTCGGTGTCCCGACAAATCGAACGACTGTGATCGATCGACGATCAACCAGCGGTGGTGGTCTCCTGCTGGAGATGCTCGTACAACGCAGGGTCAGGTGGACATGGACCACCGACGAATTCCGCCCCGCTTGCCCCGGCTACGAAGCGATATCGAGTGCCGCCATCGATGTGGATCATCGAACCCACCGTGAGCGAGTGGCTGGAGCTCGTGTCCAAATCGTCGACGTGGGCTGATCCGGCCTTGAGAAAGTAGACCGCTTCACCTGGATGGGATTGCTCGATCGTTGCCGACCCGCCTCCCAACACGATCTGATGCACCGACCTCAGCGTGGCGCCCATGCCGGGCCAAATGATCGCCCGGGCATCGCCTTCGCCCTCGACCAGTGGAAGGGCAGGTCGGTGGGAGTCCGACCGGATGATTCGGACCTTGGGGGTGTCGTTCATCTACGTCTCCGACAATCGTTAGGAGCCCGCTGCGAGCCCATACGTTTCATTGGCATTGTACTTCTTTCCAACCTGAATCAACTGTGCTTATCGGCTGAGGTTGATCCAGACGGTCGTCGTCCGAGAAGTGCCTGGGTTCGAGATGCGATGCGGGTCAGATGACTGGTACCAGATCGCATCTCCGGGGCCCAGAACGTGAGCGACTCCACCCACTTCCACCGTCAGGATGCCGTCGATCACCAGGCCGTACTCGGTGCCCTCGTGATGGGTGGGGACTGACGAACTCGTCGTACCCGGGCCGTACTCGTTGACGCTCACCTCGACCCCGCGGTGACGATCATTGTGCGCCACACGTCGGAGGACACCTGCTGAAGTCTCCACGGTCGGCTGTACATCGGCTCGACGGACGGGAGAGATTGACTCGTCTGCCCAGCCGTCGAAGAATTCGGTCATTCGGACCTCGAGCGCAGATGCCACCGCCACGAGGGACCCGATCGACGGCGACGTGCGTCCACGCTCGACCATCGACAGCATCGACGCACTCAGACCCGTGCGTTCCGACATCATCTGCAGCGTGAGGTTCCGCTCCAACCGAAGCCGGCGGATGCGGGCACCGATTGCCGAGACCGCATCGTCTGCGCCTTCGATGCTCCGCACGATCGGACCGTCGTCGAGCTCAGACAGGGCCACTCTGCCCTCCTCTAGTCGCTCGACGATGCGAGCACCTCGGGGCGGTCGGTGCGACCGCCCCGAGGCGTTCGTGCAGCGGATCTGCCCACTGACGAGTCGGCAGGACGGAGTTGGTGCCTCCGCGAGAGGGGACACCTCACCGTCACCTCAGCAGTCCGTGGGCAGCGAATTGGCCTGATCGATGATTTCCTGCTGATCGAAGTCGTTGTACTGGTCGAGTAGGTCGCTGATCACGAACGGCGTCATGTCGAAGGCCTCTTCGAGGACCCCGCCCTGAACGAAGATCTCGACGTAGGTATTCCACCCCGCAGCGTCCAGGAATCCGAACACGTAGTTGCCGTCGTCGCCTTGCGGAGCCTTGGTGATCTCGATCACAGCGGTCAGCCCTGCACGGCCAGCCGCTTCGTCGGTGAACTCCTCCGGAATCTCTTCCTTCAGGACGCATACTGCTGCGTCCTCGTTGGCATAGGCGATGAGCTGGCCCTTCGCTGTCGCTCGGGCAAGCCCGATCAGGAGCTCGTCGTCGTCCTTGGTCTGCTCGGTTGCGAGCAAGCCTTCGGCCGGCAGCGTGTCGAGAGATGATGGGGCCACCGAACGGAAGTCCAGCCCGACTGCGGTCATCGCCGCGATGTCCGACTTGGCTGACGAATAGGCTTGGATGTCGCCCTGTTCGAACGCGAGTACCACCGTCGGGGCGTCGGCGCCCACGGCCAGAATCGTGACATCAGTTTCGGGGTCGAGGCCTGCCTCGCTGAGCAGTGCGAGCACCAACGGGTACTCCCCTCCGGCAAGATCCGAGACCCCGATGGTCATGCCAGCCAGGTCAGCGACCTCTTGTGCTTCTGAGTCCGTCGGCACGCCGATATCGAACACCTCGCCGTACGCATAAGTGAAGAACGGGTAAAGGGCTGCTCCGCGTTCGATGGCGGGCAGCATGGCGCCAGGAACGCCCATACCCGCATCGGCATTGTCCGCCGCGAGCAACTGGGCAACGTCTGACGAACCCCCAGTACCCTGCAGGCTCACGTCCAGCCCTTCGTCCTCATAGAAGCCGAGGTTCTTGGCGATGTGGTAGCCGTAGCCAAAGCCGCTAGTGGTCGACAACGCCAGGTCGACTGAACGGAGTTCGCCCGTCGCTTCGGTGGTGTCCGTATCGGGCGCTTCGGTGGTGTCCGTTTCGGGCGCTTGGGTGGTATCTGCGGCCCCAGGATCCGAGGCAGCG
>JAQCBM010000099.1 GCA_027729865.1 Actinomycetota bacterium | reverse complement strand
GGGACTTGCAGACGGCGTTCATCGGGGATGTATTGAAGCGATCCATCGATGCATCCGGGTTGTCTTGGCATAGCAAGGTCTGCGGGTTCGGGAACTGCGTCAGGTAGGCATTGACCACGGCGGTGGTGGCGGCAATGCTCGGTAGCGGATCGACGGCGTCGAACTGACCGAACTCACCGATCAGGTACCGCGTGATGCCGGACGCCTGCGCCCACTGCCATGCTGTCCGACTCTGGGTGAAGGAATCAACGCGGAGTTGTCCTGTTTGCTCGTAGTCCTGAGCTTCGCGAAGGATGCTGCCGTCGTGCAGGCTGACGAGGTCGTAGCCGGACATATCAGGAACGATCCCGGCTTCCCGGCTGTCGGTTCGTGAGTGTGTGACGGTTCCTGCTCGGGAGTTTGCTCGAGAACCGGCCAAGAGGTCCATGCCTGTTACGGGTTGTCCCAGGCCTGCCAGTGGAACGAATCCAAGGGGGATTCGTGAGGCAATCGTGGTACGCCGCGTAGGACTTGAACCTACAACCCGCTGATTAAGAGTCAGCTGCTCTGCCAATTGAGCTAGCGGCGCGAGGAAGAGAAGGCTATCACCGCAGGGCATCCACGAGTTGGGCCACCTGCAGGGAGCGTTCGGGGGCCAGGAGCCAGTCGTCGCGCCCCAGGATGCGACCGCTGACGGCCTCGAACATGTCGCGATAGGCGTCGGTAGGAGCGAACGTCTCCACGGTCTCACCGACCTCGAGCGAGGTTGCCTCGCGCCAGGTCGTGAAAGCCTGATCGTCTGGCACTCGCACTTGCCCGGAGGATCCGCGAACCATGAGTCGTTGAGACTCCGGCATCGCGAACGAAGCGACGATGGACGCGTGTCGGTCTGCTCCGAGATCGAGCCGTGCCTTGGTGGTCATGTCCACACCCAGACCGCCTGTGACACGCTCGATCTCTGGTCGCACCTGGGTGATATCCGACAGGCAGGCAACCAGGGCATGCAATGGATACACGCCGATGTCCAGCAGTGCTCCGCCACCAAGAGCCGGATCAAGACGGTAGTTGCCGTCCGGCACGCCCTCGAATGTGAACGTTCCCAGGAAATGCTGGATCGGACCGAGAGCACCAGTGCGGGCTAACTGGGCGATTCGCTGCATTCGTGGGTGCCACATTGACCATGCGGCTTCCACTAGCAGCACCCCTGCGGCATCAGCTGCTTGGAATGCAGCCTGGGTGTCTTCGAGGGTGAGCGTGAGTGGTTTCTCGCAGAGGACGTGTTTGCCCGCCGCTATCGCGCGGTGGATCCAGGGCGTGTGCTGATCATTGGCAAGAGCGATGTAGACGGCATCGACCGAATCGTCATCGAGTACATGTTGGTACTGGTCATACGCCCGCTCGGGATTTACTCGACGCGCGCGCTCGAGATCTCGGGACGCGACAGCTGCCAGACGTGCGCGCGGCGCATCATGAATCGCCTGGGCTGTGGCCTGCTGAACGATCCACCCTGCTCCCAGAACGCCCCAGCGAACGCTCATCAGATGAGTTGTGGTGTCACCGGACGGCCGAGGTTGAGGGCTGATTCCTCGGCCGCTTCCATGACGGCAACCACATTGCGCGATTGGACTGGTGAGACCTGCATCGGGACTCCGCTCATCACGTGCGCAGCAAGTTCAGCATGGAAGGTGAAAGGAACCACGCTGTCCAACGGCACTTCTTGCGATGCGCTCGTGTTGTCATACAAGAAGATGCGTGCGGGCAGGTCGGCTACGGCCGGTTCACCAGCAGGATCCCATTCGGCAACGATTGCACCTTCGGTGCCCAGTACATGGAACTTTGGTTTGCGCGCGGCCGCGAGATCGGAGTGAGTGAAGGTGGCGCGCCTGCCGTCCTCGAAGGTCACGATCACCTCGGCGTGATCAGCATTCGTCACGTGATCCCACTTGCGCTTGTGGTTAAGGCCAGACACATGGGCAATTGGCACGTCGAAGATGTTCATGACTTGGTCGAGGTAATGCGAACCCCAATCGAAGATTGCTCCACCGGATACTGCGGCGTCCGAATGCCAGTAGTCGCAGGGGCGCGAGTAGCCGCCCACGAAACTCTCGTATTGGAAGACTTCACCGATCGCACCTTCGTTGATCAACCGACGCATGGTCACAAAATCCGGATCAAAGCGACGATTTTGGTATACGACGAGTGTGCGCCCCTTGTCTTCCGCGAACGCCAAGGCGGCATCGCACTCGTCAGCTGTCAACGCCATCGGCTTCTCCAGCACCACATGCAGGTCGCGTGTGAGTGCCTTCATCGCCCAGTCGTGGTGGCTGTCGGGGGGCGTGGAGACAACCACGAGGTCGATGAGTCCGGAGTCCAGCATTTCCTCCGCGTTTTCGAACCCGGCGACGTCTGGTGCGAGTTCGCGAGCGGCATCAATACGTGCAGGATTCGAATCACAGACGGCAGTCAGCGCCAATCCCGGCGTGCCCTGAACGGCGTAGTTGTGCTCATGGCCGATAGCTCCGTAGGCCAGTAGGCCAACGCGCACATCTGTCACGTGCGTCTCCAGTGTGTGAGGTCGGAAGTGAACAAGGGGACGTTAGCCGACACCTAGCGCCCGCGCGATTTGGCGTCCGGTGAATCGTTGACCGGCAGGATTGGGATGGAAGGACGCAGAGGCGAATGGTCCGGTGAAGCCGGTGACCCCGAACACCCATGCTTCGCTACCAGCACACACCCCGTGTCCGGTCGCCGAATCCCCGGATCCACCCCAGATTCCGGCTACTGGTTGCCACCCAAGCCTCGAGGTGGCGATGATCTGGCCGTTCAACGTGCCGGCGCCGGTCGATAGATCTCGAGTGGCTCCGCCGAAGGTGGTGAAGCGGTAGGGGTTGGGAGCTTGTGGCACGAGGATGGTGTCACGTGCCCAGGCGAAGTCCGAGCGCGACAGTGTGAGGTACGTGCACGGCTGTCCAGCGGCCGAACG
Source organism: Actinomycetota bacterium (assembly GCA_027729865.1). Lineage (GTDB taxonomy): Bacteria > Actinomycetota > Actinomycetes > S36-B12 > S36-B12 > S36-B12. The sequence continues at coordinate 3,906 of JAQCBM010000099.1, read as the reverse complement.
TGTGATGTCCAGGTAGGTCATGGGCAGCACGCGAGCACTCGGTGCAAGTTTCAGGCTGGGCACTTGGGTGCCGTCGGTGAGCGTGCACGAGTCCCCACCGAGGCAGGCCGCGATGCGTTCATACGCATCCGGTAGTCGAGAGGTGAGGGTTTGCACCCCCTGCTGAACGTTGTCGAATCGATTCAACGGAGGGGTCGACGCACGTGTGAGGGGGCAGTCAAGACTCAATGCGCAGGCACTCAAAATTGATGTGAAGCCGATGTCATTACCGCCAACCGAGAACACGACGATGTCAATCTCCCGGTTACCGATTAGTTGTTGCACTTGCTGAATCTGGCTGAGAGTCTGTCCCGCCCCGCGTTGTGTACCCAGGACGCCGCTGTTCACTGTGGCACCTGAACACGCCACATCGATCAAGGTGACGGACGATTTGTCGGATGACTTCTCCAATGCGAGGGCTGCCTGGGCGGGTCCGGATCGAGTGCTGCGATTGCAGGCAGCATCGTCGTAGTAGGGAGCGAATGGTCGATCGGGATCATCGATCCATGCCTGCACATTGCGGGGATTGCCCTCACCGGATGCGTAGGAGTCGCCGAGCACCACGAACAGGTAGTCCTTGACGTTTGCGTTGATCCACTGGAACTCGGTGGAGACTCCTCGGCGTACTTCCAACTTGAATCGGTACGCACCTTCCTGCAGGCGCACGGTCCGTGTGCAGGTCTTCGGTTTCACGGCACGCCAACGTGTTCGTTCCACCTGCGTATCCCCGCGGTAGATGCGCCATTGGTACTCAGCGCCACGCGACTTGCAGGCATCTAAGCGAATGGAGAATCCGCGTGGGTTGAGGTACCAGGATTGGTTTCCATTGATGAGTCGCTCCGACGGTTGAGCGATGCGATTACCGGCTCCGACGAACTTCTTCGCCGGTTCGGATCCCAGGGGGCGGGCGCGAGGCACGCCACCGTCGCCGTCGATGAATCCATCCCCGTCTGCGTCCCGCGACTGCGCAAGCATCGACCAATCGCCCACGGCTCGAATGTCGCTCTGCGCCCAGGTACTAGGAGCCACCGAAAGCGCAAGACCCAGCATTGCCATGACTGCTACTGCGCGGCGCACGAACCAACGGTAAGTGCACGAGGAGATGCGTGTTCAGGCAACCCGCATCGGAGCCGGACCCTTGGCGCGGTACGTGGCGCGCGGCTCGGCTTTCGGCAGCGGGTGAAGGGAATCCATGGGCAGTAGCCGATGCCGGGCTGCTGCGTGCAGCAGGATGATCCGCGATTCCAGGAGTGCAAACTGATCACCGAGGCACTTTCGGGTACCTGCGCCGAACGGGAAATAGGCCCCGCGCGGCAAAGACGAGTGCAGCTGGGGCGTCCACCGCGAGGGCTCCCAGGTGAGCGGGTTCGGGAAGTATTCCGGATCACGGTGCGTCACGTACTGGCTCACCAACACGTGTGCGCCGGCGGGAACCTGGACACCGCATACGTCCACATTGCGCAGGGCTCGCCGCGGTGCCACCCACACCGGTGGCGCCATGCGCAGTGACTCGGCCACCACTTGTCCGGCCACCTCGGTGGACATCACATCCTCGATCGTGGGTGCCTGGTCGGAGGTGATCCATGGCAAGGCGAGGGCTTCGGCCCGCAGCGCGGCGAACACATCAGGGCGTGTCCCGAGCCAGCTGAATGCCCAGGTAAGCGCGTTCGCGGTGGTCTCGTGCCCGCTGAGAATCAAAGTCAAAGCCTCGTCGCGCACTTCCTCGTCGGTGAAAGCCGAACCGTCTTCATCGCGTAATGCCAGGAGCAGTCCCAGTAGGTCATCACCGTCGGAGCCGCTCGCTCGGCGTTCGATGATCAAGTCCTCGGCGATCTCGGCGAGTTCGTCGGAGGCCTGCTTGAACTTGCGCCAGTAGGGAAGCGGCATGCCGTCCAAGCGATCCAAACCAGGAAGCATGGTTCGTTCGATGCGGTCGATGGCGATTTCCATAGATTCGGCGATGCGCTCGGTATGTCGATCGGCGTCTGTTCCAAACAGAGTGCGCGCCACAATTAACAAGGTCAGCCGCATCATCTCCGGTGCGATGTTGATCGTCCCGCGACTCGGCCACGCATCAACTGCTGCACGTGACAGATCCGACATCTGCCGGGCGTAATCGTCAAGCCGGGACTTGTGGAAGGGCGGTTGCATCATCCGCCGGTGGCGCAGATGGATCGGCTCTTCGTTGGTCAGCAAGCCGGTGCCGAGAACCTTGCGCATGCGCTCGAAGCCGACTCCCTTGACGAATGCGGACTGCTGGGCGACGGTCACCTCGTGCACCATCGCAGGAGAGAACAAGCCGATAAACAGTTGCCCATTAAGAAAGAACGACGACGCTGGTCCGTAGGTATCGCGCAAGTCGAGCAGGAAGGCCGGGGTGTCCTTTTGGAAGCGATAAAGCAGCTGGCCTGGGATCCGCGGACGCGGACCCGGAGGCAGGTCGGTGGGTGCGTTCTTGGCCGTCACTGCTGGAGGCACGTGGGCGTACTCCGTTGGCCGCGGTGCCGTGAATGGGCGCGTCGGCATGGTCAGCCCACCTCGATTCGGATACCCACGGAACCATTCGATTCACGACGTCGGAGCTTCTCGAGCAGGCCGATCGCCGTGTATGCCAGGCCGCACTTGCGTTTGATCTGAGCGGCGATGTGCTCGGATTCAGTGGAATCGGTGAGGCGAGCCGTGCCATCAGTGCTGGGTCCGGTGACTTTGCCGCGCATGTCGCACGAGGCTAGAACAACTTGCCCGTTGTTCCGAATGCGCTTGGCTTTGCCCGATGTTGCATCTGTGATGACCACTAACTCGTTGCCATCTCGCGCTACCCATACAGGTGTTGCGACGGCTGATCCGTCCTTCTTGAACGTTGTCAAGGAAAGGTACTTCCCACGCGCGAGCCGTTCCACTTCGACGTTGCCCATGGCACTCCCTCGGTTAGCCGTCCGCCCCTACGTAGGGGCAGTGACGACAGCCATTGTGGCAACACTTTCCACGTTGTACGTGGTGTTCGGCTGTCATGACGAAAAGGCCGGTCGTGGGATCGAGGTATCCGGGCTTCCCCTCGGCAATCGCTGCCTCGTGGGCGGCCATGATCTCCGAGAATTGGGGGTGAGTGGAGTCCAGTCGACTCGGGTGTGGCTTGTGGGGATTGGCTCGCAATTTCTCGTTCACAGCAGGAAGCCTTCAGGGAAGGGATCATCCGGGGCCAGCATGTGCTGTGAGGTCCCGGTTACCCACGCTCTGCCGGTGATGGTCGGAATGATCGCTGGGTAATCAGCGACGGTTGTTTCGCGGATGGCGCGACCGACGAAGTGCGTACCGATAATCGATTCATTGATCAGTTCATCGCCGATCGTCATCTCACCGCGAGCGATAAGTTGCGCCACCCGAGCACTCGTTCCGGTACCGCAGGGCGAGCGATCGAACCAACCAGGGTGAATCACCATGGCATGACGCGAGTGGTGGGCGGTGCTCCCAGGCGCTACCAACTGGACATGGTGAACGTGATCGATCGCTGGATTGAGCGGATGGATCGGTGGTGACTGTTCGTTTATGGCGGTCATGATGCGCATACCGAGATCGAGGATCTCGTCCTTGTGTTCACGATCGAACGCAGGTGCACCCTCGATCGAATCAAGTTGCACGATCGCGTAGAAGTTCCCGCCGAACGCCATGTCGTATGCGACGTGACCAATTCCCGGAACCTCAACCGTTGCGTCGAGTTCGGTAACGAAACTCGGGACGTTCTCGATCGTGACGGCACGCGCTCGGGTGCCCTCGACGTCCACTGTTGCGATGACCAGTCCGGCGGGCGTATCGAGCCGGATGACCGTCTGCGGTTCGGTCACCTTGACCATGCCTGTCTCCACCAAC
>JAQCBM010000098.1 GCA_027729865.1 Actinomycetota bacterium | reverse complement strand
CCTGCCGGTCATCGACAACGCGCTTGGCAAATGGATCTACGACCGCACCTACGCCAGCGACCCCACCCACATCTACCGGCCCACCGGTCGTGAGGTTCGATCCCTATTTGAGGACGCAGGTTTCACAACCGTGCGCGAGTCCTATCTGCCACACCGACTGCCCAGCGTCACCAGACACTTGCGTGTCCACCCGTCTTACCTCGCAGTTTTCCAAGCCAGGAGGGCCAGGGATCGACGCTCTTTGGGGTGTTACACCCCCTCAGCAGGCATAACGGAGGACGCCTAAGGCGGAAATTTCGCCGGAACCGGCAACCGTCTTGAGCCTGCGCCTATGGACTGTCAGGCGAATCCGGGGACGGCTTCTCGGCATCAGAAGGACCGTCATCGCGACCGAGGGCCTTCCACAAGCCATCAAAGGGGCGAGGAATATCCGGCGCGTTGTGGGCGAAGTTCTCGAGAAAGTCACCCAACCACTTGAACATGAATCAACGGTAAGCCGGTATCGGTGAGTTGGCGCGACAGAACCATGCCTTCAGTCCACAAACGTGACAAAAAGGGACGAGTCGGCCTGTAAGCCGGATTCTGTTCCTCGCCACCTCGCGGTGACGATTCGGTGATCATCCATCTGCGAGTGCTGTTGCCAGCACCCTGGTGCGGTCTACCCGTGAACATCGAGCGGGCCGCTCGTTCACGCAGGTCGGTTGCCCGACCCTTTTGACCTTGCTCCCGGTGGGGTTTACCGAGCCACGGCAGTCACCTGCCGTGCTGGTGGTCTCTTACACCGCCCTTTCACCCTTACCTCTTGCGAGGCGGTCTACTTTCTGTGGCACTGTCCCGCGGGTCACCCCGGGTGGGCGTTACCCACCACCGCGCCCTGTGGAGTCCGGACTTTCCTCGACGCTTGCGCGCCGCGATCACCCGGCCGACTCGTCCGCCGATAAGAGTACGTCGTTGCCCACTTTCACTATCCCCCGCTGTTAGTTTCGAGACATGACCAAGCCTTTCGCACGCTCAATCGCAGCTCTCTCGGCCTTGCTCATCGCAGCCACCGGAATGACGGTTGCTGCTGGGTCGGCGCTGGCAGATACCGACGTCAAGCCGCGCAAGAGTGCGTGCACGGCCGATCCGAACAACTACGCCTGCCTTCGGGTGAGTGATCGCCGTGAGGTGTCCGGCGAGCCTGTGACTTTCCGGGGCAGCCTCAGCAAGGAAGCCCAGCGTCAATTGGCCGCATGGACTCGCGGCGAGAACACCATCTGCCTCACCCGCTACGAGCCGGCTCCGCTCAAGGACGGGTCGTGGCCTTGGCAGACGCTTGACCAGGCGTGCACCACGCTGAATCCGAACGGCACCTTCGGCATGACCGTCTTTCTCGGTGTCCAGGGACTGCACTTCTACGGCGTTGAGATGGGTCCGTGCCGAGCCGACGAAGACAGGTGCGGGAATGCCGATCCCGGACTGATCGGTGTAGGCAACACGAAGAAAGACCGCGTAGTAGCCGTTCGCACTATCGCCCCGTAGTTCGCCCAGACATCCGTGCTGATTCTGCTTCCTCCCAGCGAGGGAAAGACCTCTCCGGAGAAGGGGATGCGCCTTGCCGCAACGTCGCTGGGCTACCCCGGACTGAAGAGGAATCGCACCCTCGTCATGGATGCCCTGGTCAACTTGTGCGCAGGCAACGCCAATCGAGCCGTGAGTGTTCTCGGCCTGGGCCCCAAACAGCGCGATCTTGTGGCGATGAATACCCATGTGCGCTCGGCTCCCACCGCACCTGCAATCGACATCTACACCGGCGTGCTCTACGAAGCGCTCGATTTCGCCTCACTGCCCGCTGCAGCACGCAAGCGAGCCGATGCGCGAGTGGCGATCGCATCCGCACTCTTCGGATTGCTGCGCCCTTCCGATCCGATCCCGGCGTACCGGCTCAGCGGCGACACAACGTTGCCGGGTGTGGGCACGCTCGCGTCGATCTGGAAGGAGGCGATCCAGGCGGAACTCACCGCATCCAAGGGACCGATCCTTGACCTTAGGTCCGGGGCGTACGTGAACCTGGGTCCGATTCCCGAATCGATCGCCCATCGGGCCTTCGTAGGCCGCGTCTTGCTAGACAAGGACGGCAAGCGCAGCGTGGTCAGCCACCACAACAAGGCGACCAAGGGGCGCCTTGTTCGGGAAATCCTGCTGCAATCGACCGTCCCGAAGACGGTTGACGCGGTACCGGAATTCCTCGCCAAAGTTGGCTTCAAATGCGAGATCCGCGAGCCCAAGAAGGATGGCGATCCTTTGGGACTCGACATCATCGTTTACCAAACCTGAACATGTCTCGAATGGGTATCGCATCCAACTAGCGCAGGCTGCTACCACGACCGAGATTCCCCGCGGTCACCCATGACGAAAGGAAGCAGCATGAGCAGGACCCGCAAATTCGTTATCACCGGTACGGCGATCACCGCGGCAGCCGCCTTGGCGATCGGAGGATCGGTGGCCGCATCAGCTGATGACCGCAACGGAAAGCAGCGTGGGAAAGACGGAAGGGACGGCGGTGCGTTGATCTCTTTGGTGGAAGACGGCACCCTCACCGAAAGCGACGTTGACGCCATCCGCGATGCTTTAAAGGCCGCACACGACGGCGACAAGGAAGCACACCGGGCCGAGCGGGCGGCTGCAAAGGCCGAAATCCTGGCCGACCTGGTTGCCAACGGCACGTTGACGCAGGCGCAAGCCGATGCCATTTCCTCAGCGGAGCAAGGCGGCATGCGCGAACTCATCGCGAACGGCACGATCGACCGCGCGGATATCGAGGCACTGAAATCCGCGATGCGCGAGGGATCGGCTGTGAACCGAGAAGCAAAGCAGGCCGAGCGGGCCGCTGAGCGCGATGCGGTGCTCGATGCTCTGGTGGCCGATGGGACGTTGACCCAGTCTCAGGCCGACGCAGTCGATGCCGCCATCGTGGCGAAGCAAGCCGAGATGGGCGAGCGAATGAACAGCAAGTCGGGAAATAGGGGCGAAGGTAAGCGTGGCATGCACGGCTCCCGCAGCTAGAAAGTCAGCTGCCCGTTCTAACTCCCAGCAGGGCCGCGGAGGTCGTGCAGATGCGCGGCCTCCGCGAAGCTGAACATCGATGAGTTGCCATCCGAGAACCAGGCCAGCTTGCTGATCGAGCACGGAGGCAGTTCCATGCGGTACACGCTGTCCACGGGCGCGCCGACAGCATCGGTAACGAGCAACTTGATGGGTGTTACGTGCCCGACCAGAACGATCGTCTCCCCCGGATAGCGATCCAAAAGGCCGCGCAATCCCTGACGCACTCGCCCCTGACACGAATCGAAAGATTCACCACCTGGTGGCGCGACCGAGGTGGACGCCAGCCAATCGGCCATTTCCTCGGGCCACTTCTCCCGCACCTCAGCGAAGGTATAGCCGTCCCATTCACCGAACGAGCACTCGGTGAATAACGCATCGATTTCCACCGGCAGTCCCGCTTCAGCCGCGATCAACTCCGCGGTTTGCTGAGCACGCAGCAGCGGTGACGTGACGATTCGGGTCGCTTCACCGCGGCGGCCGATCTCCCGGGCAAGTGCAGCACCTTGTTGCTGGCCGAGCTCGATGAGTGGTAGGTCCACTCCCCCGGTGCCACTGAAGCGCTTCTCCAGTGAGTAAGCGGTCGCCCCATGCCGAGCGAGCAGCAGCGTGGTCGGTGACCCCAGGCTTGCCCAACCGATCATCGTGCGCGGCGGCTCCTCTTCGGCGATCGCCTCGAAGAGTTCGGCTTGGACTTCACTTTCTTGCGCCTCGCCGACAACATCCTCGGCGTTGCCACCGATCCCACGGTGGATAGTGGTCGCTCCGCCACCGAGCGCCTGGTTCAACATCTCGTTCACGAGTGCATCGGCTCGAGCGTTGTCTGCGCGGGGCACCCACACGTACTCGACGAGCGTCGGATCATGGGCGTCGCGCGCACGGAGCGCAAGCTTCCTGATGTCGTCGTTCTTGATCTTCCAACGGCCCGACATCTGCTCGACCACCAGTTTCGAGTCCAGCCGCACTTCGATGCGTGCTGATGCATCGATTGAGTGCACGTACTCAAGGCCCGCAATAGCCCCGCGGTACTCGGCGAAGTTGTTCGTCGCATGATCGAAGAACTCAGCAAGTTCAGCGACCGTCTGCCCGTTGGCGGGATCGGAGATGACGGTCCCGTAGGCAGCCGGACCGGGATTACCTCGCGAGCCACCATCTGCTTGGACTAGGAACGTCGCTACCACGGCGAACTACAGCCCCGATTCGTCAGTGCGCACCAGAATGCAGCGGCATTCCTCGCACCTGAGTACTTCATCCTCAGCTGCCGCCTTGAGAGATGCGACTTCCGTTGGCGGGAGATCGATACGACACCCGTCGCAGCGGCCGCGATGCAGGCGGGCGGCGCCGCGGCCCGCATGGTCGGCTCGGATCTTGTCGTACAGCGCCAAGAGTTCAGCCGAAATACCTCCGACTAGCGCACCGCGATCGGCTTCGACGCTCGTTCGTTCCGCGGCAATCTCAGCTTCTTGATCTCCTACCTCGGCAGTGAGGCGTTGGACTTCACTCTGGGCGCTTGCCGATTCGGATTCCAGATGCGTGACAGCAGCCTGGGCGCCTTCCAGACGTTCCATCACCTCGAGCTCGATGTCCTCGAGGTCCAATTGCCGTTTGGCCAACGACTCCAGTTCAGATTCCAAACTCTGTAGTTGCTTTGGATCATTGATCGATCCAGAATCCAGGAGCTCGCGATCCTTGCGGCTGCGCTCGCGCACGAGATCAACATCAGCATCGGCTTTCGCCTGTTCGCGCTCAAGGTCCGAAACGATCGTCTGCGCGGCGATGAGTTCTTTGCGGAGCCGCTCGGCGCGCTCGGTTGCGGTCGCGAGTTCGGCCTTCTGCGGGAGCGTGTTCGACTTGTGCTGCAACTGAGCCAGCCGGGTATCGCAATCCTGGACTTGCAGGAGTGTCGATTGTTCCGACGCAGGAACCTTCACTGATTTCTCCCTAAGTGGGCGGTCCACGGTGAGGTATCGATGGCCGATACCGAGGTGGCAACGCTATCGGCGCCTAGGTCCGCCACGAGGGCCGATGCGGCATCGGGGAGCCACAACCACTCCGCGGCCCAATGGGGAACGTCGATAAGTGCCTTACCGGTCGTCAACAGATGGTCCTGTGCTCGGTGGTGGCGAAGATCCCCTGTCACGTAGACGTCCGCGGAATCCCCGACGATCTCGAGCAATGAATCACCGGCTCCACCACACACCGCCACCCGGCGGACTGGCGAATCGAGATCTCCCGCAATGCGGATGCCGTGCTCGGTGACGGGTAAGGCATCGACGAGTCGACCGGCGAGTTCACCCAATGTCGCCGGAGCATCGAGGTCCCCCACCCGACCGGTTCCCACATCCCCGCCGGGTGGATCGATCGCAGTGGTGCGAGTGAGCCCGCACGCGGCAGCGAGGGCATCGGAAACGCCCGGTCGCGCGTGGTCGGCATTGGTATGCGCGCAGTACAGAGCGATGCCATGACCGATGAGCGTGTGCACGACGCGTCCCTTGGGTGTCACAGGTGCCACCGAGTGAACACCCCGCAAGAACAGCGGGTGATGGGTGACGATCATGTCCGCCCCGGTGGCCATGGCTTCGTCGACCACCGCCATAACCGGATCCACCGCGAACAAAACTCGACTCACCGAGGCGGCCGGATCGCCACACACGAGGCCCACAGCATCCCAGTCCGAGGCCAACTCCGGTGGAGATCGTCTCTCAAGCCCGGCTACGACTCGACCTACCGTGGACGTCACCGTCGCAGGCTATCCGTTCAGGGGTGCGCGCTGATCAATCCTCTAGTCCGAAGCCCCTGCGACCAACCTCATTCAGTTCCTCCACCGAGAAGCGATTCGGCCAGTCACGCTCATAGTGCTCAGCCGGGAAGTCGCTCGGACTCGAACCCGTCGAGAACGCATCGAAGGCAATGGGGGCATAGACGCGATTCCGTGGGCACCAAGGCGCAGCCGGGATGTACATCACGTTGCCCCAACCCTTCTGGTCTAGGACGGGTGCTACTCCGTGCACGAGATCAGAGTGCCACCACACCGAATCGCCAGCACGCACGCTGGGGATACCCGTTAGTGCCTGCATCGGCAACTCGTGCCACTTCTCATTTGCCGGGAAGACCTTGCTCACGGTGACTCCGCACATGCTGTCCTCATCAACGTCAGACAGCAATGGACGCATGAGGAGGTGGGCCATGACCTCCGGAATGGGGATCGCGTGGAGGACACCTTGGTCGTAGTCCATGTCACTTAGAGCGGTCCAGCCCTGGAAGGTTCGAAACGCCGAGCACATTGTTGTCCCGGGGTATTGGGGTCCGCTGGTCCGGAAGGCTGAGTCCCAGGGGTCGTAAGCCTCCACGTTTCCGCTGTAGAGGTGACGGAACGCGCGCTGGTAGGACTTCGTCATCCATAAATCCAACGTCCCGGTGTCAATGTGCGTGCCCAACCCTGCAGAGTCGGCCCCCTCGGGACGGCGACGAATTCGGTCGGGGTAGAGCGAATCACGGTTGGGGTCAAACCATTCGACATCCAGCGACGTACTGGTCCAATGACTGTTGAGGAAAGACTGCACAGCTGCCATGCGATGACTTTGTCGGGCTTGCATCTGCGCGTGCGACCAGTAAATGGGGTAGATCTCAGGGCGCGAGCCCACGGAGCCGAAGAAGTCATCTCCAGAACCCCGATAGTTTTCAAAGAAGCTGTTGCTTTCCACGTAGTCGACGATTTGCTGGTCCCAGGCGAGCGCCTGATCGCGCTCAAAGTGTCCACGAACGACGAGACATCCTCGCGCCTTGACCTGCTCCCGCTGTTCGTCTGAAACCCGACCC
>JAQCBM010000097.1 GCA_027729865.1 Actinomycetota bacterium | reverse complement strand
AGTTGGACGTTGGTGACGGGGTCGAAGGAACCCGGGCAGATGACTCTCACGTGGACCTCACAGCGGGATTCGCGCCAGTTACGTCTTGTTCCTCGGGCACCCGACCGTACCAAAGGGCAGTGTCTCCGTACGAGCGTTGTTCGACTTCCTGAACGAACTCCGGGAACGGTGATGGTGAGCGGATGGCGCGCTCGATGATCACGATTGCATCGGCTGCGAACCATCCGGATGCCTGGGCTGATGTGAGATCCGCAGCTATCGACGCATCCGTGACTTCATAGGGCGGGTCTGCGAAGACGACGTCGAATCCCCCACCCGGTGGCGATGCTTGAAGGGCACTGGCCACGCTTGCCCGCACCACCTGGACACCACTCGCACCAACGCTACGGATGTTCGATGCAATGACTTCGGTTGCGACCTTCGCCTTATCTACTGCGACAACACGGGCCGCGCCTCGACTCCACGCCTCTAAAGCAACCGCGCCGGATCCGGCCCACAGGTCACACACGCTGACGTCTGACCAGATCCGTCCATCGGTTCGAAGTTTCGATTCCAGGCTGGCGAACATAGCTTCGCGCACGCGGTCTGATGTGGGTCGGGTGCCCGAGCGCGGAACGGCTAACCGACGCCCACGTGCCTGGCCGGCGATGATGCGGGTCACGCCTTCTCCATGAATTCGGCCTGTTCGGCATCCAACGCTGTCATCGCTGCACGCAGTTGAGGATGCTCTGCTAGTTCGGGGTCGTCGTTGATGATTCGCTCGGCCACCGCTCGGGCCTGTTCAATCACGTCAGCGTCCTCGACCACGCGAAGCAACCGCAGCGAACTGCGCACACCCGACTGCGATCCACCCAGGACATCGCCTTCGCGTCTGATCTCCAAGTCCCGTTGGGCAAGTTCGAAACCATCGCGAGTGCTGGCAACTGCATCGAGCCGTTCGAGTGTTGGACTACCTGCCTGCGCACCGCTCACCAGCAAGCACACGCCGGGCAATGAGCCACGGCCAATACGACCGCGTAGCTGATGCAACTGCGATATGCCGAAACGGTCCGCATCGAAGACCACCATCATGGTGGCGTCGGGAATATCCACGCCCACTTCGATCACAGTTGTCGAGACAGCCAGGTCAATGGTGCCGTTTGACAAACCCGCCATGACGGCGTCTTTCTCCTCGGCCGACATCCGCCCGTGCAGTGGTTCGATCCGCGCGTTCGGTAGGCGCCTGCGCGCCTCAACCAGAACGTCCTCCACCGTTGCGATGTCTGCCGACGTTTCGTCGTCGTCGCTGTCTTTGTCTTTGTCTTTCGCATCGATGCGTGGGCACACTACGAATACCCGGTGACCTGCGGCGATCTCCTCCCCGGCGCGCTCCCATAGACGATCGACGTGACGCGGCTGAGAAGTAGGGTCCACCACGTGCGTGGTCACCTCGGCGCGACCAGCGGGCACCTGCGCCAAAGTGGAGATGTCCAGATCACCGAAGACCGTCATGGCCACGGTGCGCGGAATGGGCGTTGCGGTCATCACGAGCACATGCGGATGGGTGCCGTCCGGAGCCCGCTTGGCGAGTGCGGCGCGCTGTTCAACACCGAAGCGGTGCTGTTCGTCGATCACCACCAGACCCAAGCGATGGAACTCGACGCTTTCCTCCAAGAGTGCGTGGGTGCCCACAACCAGACCAGCTCGACCGGTGGCGATCGCATCGAGTGCCTCACGGCGCTGCGCGGACTTAGCCGATCCGGTGAGTAACACGAGCGATGTGGCATCGGGCGCGCTGCCACCCAGGAGCGTGTCCGCAGCAGCCAACGGCCCGAGTAGACGTCGGATACCGGAAGCGTGCTGCGCGGCCAGGACCTCCGTGGGTGCAAGGAGCACCGCTTGGCCACCGGCCGCAACAACGTCGAGCATCGCCCGAACCGCCACCACCGTCTTGCCGCTGCCCACATCACCCTGCAGCAGTCGCTGCATCGGAACATCGCGGGCAAGATCGCGCGAAATCTCGGAGCCGACCTCGTGTTGGCCTTCGGTGAGAGCGAAGGGCAATTCGGAGTCGAATGCCTCGCGCAGCGAGGACGCCTCTTCCGGCTGCACACTCGACTGATACCCGCTCGCTAGTCCCCTGCGTTCCACCAACGTTGTTTGCAAGACCAGCGCTTCTTCGAATGTCAATCGATGGCGCGCCTGCTCCATCTCGAGCATGCTCCCGGGGCGGTGGATTCCTTCCAACGCCGTCACCACATCCACGAGGTCGAGTTCGGCGCGCACGTCGGCGGGAATCGGATCACCGATTGCATCGGCAGCGAGGGTGTCAAGAACCAAATCGACAGAGGATTGAATCTGCCAACTCGTAATCGACTTCGAGGATCGGTACACCGGAATGACGGCTCCGGCGAACCGCTCGACCTGCTCTTCACCACCGTGTTCGTTCAACAACAGGTACTGCGGATGGGCTAGCTGTCGCTTGTCTCGGTAACTGCTGATGGTTCCAGCGAACAGGCCACGTTCCCCCACCCGCAACTCCCGCTCACGCCACGGCTGGTTGAAGAACGTGATCGTGAGGGAATCGGTGCCATCGGTCACCAGAACCTCCAGGACCGAGCCCTTCTTGGCGCGCATTCGCCGGGACGTGACCGATGCGATGTCGGCGACGATCGTGACGTGATCACCGTCCTGCAGCCCGGCAATGGCCGTCAGTTCTCCGCGCTCGGCGTACCGACGCGGGTAGTGACGGATCAGGTCGCCCACGGTCACGAGCCCAAGGCCGCGCTCGAGTGCCCCGGCCGTCCGACCTCCGAGGACGCCACGCAGTTTGGTATCCAGCCAGCCGGCCATAGGCCGCACGCTACCGGCGCATCAGGGGCTGCCGGTGGCCTAGCCCGCCGCGTCGGCTACCCTTATGCGGCTTAGATCAGTTCATTCCGGCATCGGCCGGTTATCCCAAGGAGTGCACCGTGGCTGCCACCTGTGACGTCTGCGGCAAAGGACCCGGCTTCGGGCACAACATCTCGCACTCGCACCGTCGGACCAAGCGCCGCTGGAATCCCAACATCCAGCGGGTACGCACCCTCGTCGGCGCCACTCCCAAGCGGATGAACGTGTGCACCTCGTGCATCAAGGCCGGCAAGGTCACCCGCGCGTAGCCTTCTGGTTCACACCTCACGCGAAGTGCGTGAACCCTGCTGACCCCTCGAACTGCGCTCCATCCACCGTCACCTGCGCCGGGCTCTCCCCCACGACTCCGATAACGGTGAACCCTGCGGGGAGCTTCTTTTTCGCCGGAAAGCACGCCACCAGCGCGTGATCATCGCCACCGGTCAGCATCCACCCATGCGGGTCGACGTTGTATGCCGACGCAGCTGCCTGCAACGGTTCGGGAACTTCTAGTTGCTCGGTATGAACGTCGATCGCCACACCTGATGCCGCGGCGATATGGCCGAGATCGGCGAGCAGCCCATCGCTCACATCGATCATCGCGGTGGCACCAGCGGTAGCGGCACGCGGACCTGCTGTGTAGTCGATCACCGGATACCGGTGGGCGTCGACGAGCACCTTTGGTGAACGAAAGCCGCGACCGAGGACCGCTAGACCTGCGGCCGCCCAGCCGAGGCGACCACACACCGCCACAACATCCCCCACCTGGGCACCGCCACGCGTCACTGCCGCCCGACCCTCGAGTGAGCCCAAGGCGGTGACGGACAAAACAACAGCGTCCCCTTCCGTAGTGTCGCCGCCCACGAGCACCGCGCCGGCGTTCGCTGCTTCTTCCTTCAGGCCAGCACCGGCCTCCGCCAACCACGTTGCGGGTAGATCCCCCGGTGCGGCAACGCCCACCAGGAGGGCAGTGGAGACCGCACCCATGGCGTTGATGTCCGACAGGCTTGCCGCCGCTGCACGGCGCCCGATATCGATGGCCGTTGACCAATCACGACGAAAGTGTTTGCCCTCCACGAGAACGTCGACGCACACCACGACCCGACCATCCGAGCACTGCAGAACCGCTGCATCATCACCCGGGCCCACATCGACGAAATCCGACTGCGGAATGTCAGCAACGAGTCGATCGATCAACGCGAACTCACCAACGTCGCGAAGAGTTCTCTCACCTGTTGCTTCACCCGACACGGTTCCACCTTCGAAGTACGCTCCTGCAGTGATCGCGCCAGCCTATGTCCTGCGTGGCGCCCTCATCGCGAGCGTGAGCGTTCTTGCACTCACCGCGTGTTCGCGACCCGTCGCAGTGCAAGCGCCCGACGCCTCCGTCGAATGTGAGCCGGTTCTGTCCGCTTCGCCAATCCGGTTGCTGGGCGAACTGCAGCGCGAAACGACCCCTCGAAACGCAGCCGCCATCGCGTGGGGCGATCCGCCGATCGTGCTGGCGTGTGGCATCGACCATGAGGTGCCTGCGGACGCGCAGGTGATAACGATCGAGGGAATCGACTGGGTTGCCGAGGAAACAGACACTGGGACGGTCTTCACTACCTTGTCGCTGGTTCCGACCATCCAACTTCGCGTCCCCGCGAACTACCGGCCCGAGGTCGACGCCGTGGTGGAGATCACTCCGGCCCTACCTATGCGATGATCCAAGGATGCCCCGGATCGCAGCACCGACGATCGCCGAGCACCGCGACCTGCGTCGCGCCGCGCTGCTCGCCGCCGGACACGAACTGGTGCTCTCCGGTGGACCACGCGCCGTCACGATGACCGCCGTTGCGGCGCGGGCAGGCCTGTCCCGCACAGCCGTCTACGAATACTTCGCGTCGACCGAGGATCTGCTCGCTGCAGTTCTCGGTGAGCGCATGACCGCCTGGACTGCCGAGGTGGAGAGTGCACTTGCGGCAGCTGAGGACCCACAGGAAAAAATCGCCACGTACGTTCGGGTGTCTTTGGAACTAATCAAAGACGGAAGCCACGGCCTCCTGGTGCTGTTGAGTGCAGAGACCTTGCCCACGCATGTGCGGCGTCAATTGTCAGAACTGCACGCAACTTTGGCGGCACCTCTCAGTTCGGCTGTGCGTGACCTTGGTGTTCCGGACGTGGATCTGGCAACCCGATACGTCCAGGGCGTGGTGGAAGCCGCGGCACGCAGAATCGAGCCCGGCCAAGACATCTACGTCGAGACAACTGCCGCCACCACGTTCGCGATCGCGGGGCTGAAGTCCCTGGCAACAGGCGTCTAGCTGGTACCCGTCACCGCAAACCGGTGGGGCGGCTGATGGCCTGCTGGACCAGATCCACCACGAGATCTGTGTAGCTCACACCCGACTCCTGCCACATTCGCGGGAACATCGAGATGGGGGTAAAGCCGGGCATTGTGTTGAGTTCGTTCACCACGATGGAGTCATGCGTAATGAAGAAGTCCACCCGCGCAAGGCCCTCACAACCGGCTTCGATGAAGCAGCGTTGCGCAAGATCCCGAACTTCTTGACTGACATGTGATGCCACATCAGCTGGGACGACGAGTTCAGCGCCGTCGGCCACGTACTTGGCGTCGAAGTCATAGAAGTCGAACCCCTCCTTGACAACGATCTCCGCGCAGACGCTCGCATCGATGGAGCCTTGACTCGTCTGCCGAACACCGCACTCGATCTCTCGGGCGCCTTCCACCGAAGCCTCGACGATCACCCGGGGATCGTGCGTCCGCGCAACCTCAATGGCCGACACAAGGCCTTGTTCTCCATCTCGCTCACTGTCAACTCGCGTGATGCCCATGGAGGATCCTGCGCGCGAGGGCTTGACGAACACAACCGGCCCGAGTTCGGCAATGGCCGCGAGCACTTCGTTTCGATTCGTGGACCACGCGCGCGAGTCGATAGCCACCCAATCCGCGACGGCGATACCTGCTGCGCGCAGCACAGTCTTGAGGGTGATCTTGTCCATACACAGGGCCGACGCCAGCACGCCCGAACCCACGTACGGAAGACCTGCGAGTTCAAGCAGTCCTTGAATGGTCCCGTCTTCACCCCAGGGGCCGTGCAGAACCGGAAAGACAACATCCACGGGCTCGATGCGTCCGTCGATCACCACTCCACCCGTGGACGGATCACTCGGAATGACCACCTCGGCCCCACCGGAATCGACGATCGGCAACGGCTCGGCGCGCAGATCCGAGGGCGAGCCGTCGTAGCGCACCATGCCGGCAGCCGGCGTGAGCGCAATGGGCAACACCTCGTACCCGGCATCAAGCAGCGTTTGCCACACAGCCGCACCGCTGATGCACGAGATCGAATGCTCGCTACTGCGTCCACCGAACAGGACGGCTGCGCGAACCGAGGACATGGCGGCACGGTAGCGGTCGGCGCACGAGGTTCCCCCACTCCCCACTACCGTCCCACCATGGAAAGGACCTTCGAACAACTCGAACTCTCCACCGTCGCAGTGACCGCCGGGCGTCCCCCGCGCACGCCTGATGCGCCGCTCAACACCCCGATCGTGCCAGCGTCCTCATTCGTGGCCGGTGGGCCAACCGAGTACGCACGCGAGGGTGGTCCCACCGTCGCCGCTTTCGAGTCGCTGGTTGCCGGCCTGGAATCGGTGAACCTGTCCCAAGCTGCGCAGGCGATCGCCTACTCCTCAGGAATGGCGGCTGCCGAAGCAGTTCTTGATCTAGTGCCCCTCGGCGGGCGAGTCATTGCACCCACCACTACATACACCGGCGTTGCGGTGCGACTACGTGAACTTCACAACAAGGGAAGTATCGATCTTGTTCTCGTCGACGTCACCGACACGTCGCTCATCGAAGAGGAAATCGCACGAGGAGCGGAACTGCTGTGGTTGGAGTCACCCACCAACCCTCTCCTCGAGGTTGCCGATCTACCAAGACTGCTGGGCGCTGCAGGTGCGGCCGGGGTGCGAACGGTTGTTGACAACACTTTCGCAACTCCGGTGCTCCAACGCCCGCTGGAGCTAGGAGCCGATCTGGTCT
>JAQCBM010000096.1 GCA_027729865.1 Actinomycetota bacterium | reverse complement strand
CCGACAGTAGGGCTAGCCCTGCGGCGGATGACATCTCCATCACGGCCGTTGAGCCGCTCATCGCGTAGGTCGCATGCACTGGAGTTCCCAGCGGGCCGCTAACGCGCGCCGACATCGGGGCATAGCCACGGGCGAGGAGCATGTCGACTGTTCCCTCTCCCCCGTCGGCGATAGGGAACAATTCGATACGTGCGCCCGGAATGACGGATCGGATGCCCCGAGCAAGGGCGGACGCCGCGTCCGCTGCGGCCAAAGACCCCTTGAACTTGTCGGGGGCAACAATCACGCGCGGATGCTCAGACAAGGTCACGATGACATGCCGTCTGTGGAAGTCTCGTCAAGGACTCGGGCTTCTCCGAGGGCATTGATCCTAGACAACTCGAGGTAGGTGACCGCATTCTCCCGGATTCTCATCCGCTCATCCTCGGTCGTCTCTCGGCGCACCTTCGCAGGCACGCCGGCCACCAGCGAATGGGCATTGATAACCGAGCCTTCGAGTACGACGGCCCCTGCGGCGACGAGCGAACCCTTTCCTATGCGCGAGCCGTTGAGGACTATGGCGCCCATTCCGATCAGCACGTCGTCCTCGACCTCGCAGCCATGCAAGATCGCCCGATGCCCGACGGAGACTCCAGAGCCCACCCTCACGGGGAATCCTGGGTCGGCATGGATGAGGCAGCCGTCCTGGATATTGGTACCAGAACCGACGGTGATGGCATCAGTATCGGCGCGCAAGACGCTCGTATAGAAGACTGATGCGCCTGGTCCCACGCTCACGTCACCTACTAGTGTCACGTCGGCAGCGACCCAGGCCGCTACGTCGACGGTGGGTGTCGTGGCGTTGATCGTGACGACTCGCATTCGAACTCCACGTGCTTGAACGGCTTGACAGTGAGGGCGCTAAAAGTCCGTGTCAATCGAACCCTTGAGCCGGAGGTAAGAACGAGCTTCCTCGGGGCTCGCCGGCGTGCGGTCGAACAGTGCCGCGAGGTGGACTGCTTTGTCAACGAGGTCGCTATTCGCCTTAGCCATAGCGTCCCGACGGTGCCGCAAGTTGTCTTCCAGGCCGACGCGGATGTTGCCACCCAACGTCAGGCTCAATGCGGCCACCTGGAACTGTCCTGGGTATCCGACGCCAGCGGCCGACCACGTGAAGTTCGATGTACCGAAAAGTCGCTCTGCTGTGCGCAGCAGGTGGATGAGTTGATCCGGCTCAAACATGTTGGCCCCGAGCACGCCGAGAACGAACTGTAGGTTGAACGGCGGCGACACGATGCCATCCTTCAGGAGTTGACGAAGGTTGAACAGATGTCCGACGTCGTAGATCTCGATTTCAGGTTGAGTGCCGGCCGCAGCCATGAGTTTGGACAAGTACGCGACATCGGCGAAGGTGTTCTTGAATATGTAGTCGCGGGTGCCCTCCAGATACTCGATCTCCCAGGGCTGCAAGTCCAGTTCGCGTTGAGCAATGGGGAAAAGGCCGAAGTTGAAACTGCCAGCGTTAAGCGTGGCCATCTCCGGGCGGAAGCGCGGGACGATCGCTCCTCGCTGCTCGATCGTCATGCCGCGCCCACCACCTGTGGTGGGTTGCAGGACGGCATCGGTTCTCTCCTTGAGTCCGGTCAGAACCCGCTCGAAGAGTTCGACGTCGGCGACGGGCCTCCCGGTTGCCTCCTCACGGACGTGAATGTGCAGCACAGCTGCTCCCGCTCTAGCGGCCCTCACCCCTTCCTCCACGATCTGATCTACAGTGATCGGGATCGCAGCACTTTGTGCCGGCACGGTCATACCCCCTGTGAGCGCGCAGGTGATTATGACTTTGTCATCCATCAGCTTCACCCTTCACGTACGTCATCTTCTCAGTGTGGCGGTAGGTCCATCCGATTCGAGAGTGGAGTCGGTCTGGATCACCACGGTTCGTGTTCGGACTCACAGCAGTCGTGGCATTACACGCGTCTTAGCTGTTCCGGCCACTTCACCTATGCGTTCCAACGAGTCCGCCGACTCGTTGGCCGTCACGATGCTCGCTCTCGATATGCCTGAAAGTGACGACGAGATCGCCGAGTCCGGCCGACAGTTTCATGACGACAGGCTCCACGCCCTCGCCGTCGTCCAAGCGCTTGACCTCGCGGATTATCTCACCTTGTGAACACCGAGAGGGACCGCGTGCCTTAGGCCCACGAGCCCAAAAACTGGTTCTCGCGGGCCGAGTACCGTGACCCGACCCGCGAGAACCAACTGTTGATGCCGAACCAAGATCACCAATCGCAGACGTTCGGTGGATTCGCCGGATCGCATTCTGCTTCGGTGGCAATTTGGTCGATGACGCTCAGCGCCAGGTCAGCCGGTAATTCGATCGGCGTTCCCTGGTCGCCATCAGCGTTGAACGGTGTGTACGACTGAACGATCGAATTCACACCGCCTTCGTTGAACTCGCCAGTACCGGTGATGCCCTCGTAGTTGATCTGCTGACCGTTGCGCAGTAGCGCCAGGCATGCGGCGTAGTCGTAGCACGCCTCGCCCGGAGCCGCTCCGACCTCTCGCATGGCGATAGCCCAATCGCTGGCCTTGTAAGAACCAGCCGCCTCGACGGCGAGTGCGGTGAGCACCATCAGGTCATACGTGGAGTAGTGATAAGCGTCGGATGCCGGACCGAATGTGTCGCCATAGCCCGGCGTGCTTTCCCACAGTTGTGAGTAGAAGTCCCACGCAGGCGAATCCGCGTTGTAGGAGAATGCGGCGAACCCGACCCCCTCTTGAAAGGCCAAAGGCTCAGTGCCAAGAGTGTTGAGGAACTCTGGTTGCACCCAACCAGTTTCGCCGATCCACTCCAATGAGATCCCCAACTCCGTAGCTTGCTTGATGAGCGTTGCCGACTCCACGGACCCGGCCTGCACAAGCACAGCATCAGGTTGCAGGTTCGCGATTCGCGTCGCCTCCGCCACGTACGACGGCTGCTCAGCATTGACGTTCATGCGCTCAAGCACCTCTAGGCCTAGGTACTCAGCGGTACGCTCGGCCGCGTCCGCGGCGAGTTGGAAACCCTCGACGTTGGTAGCGAAGATGACCACGGACTTGGCGCCGACCTCCTGAGCGTAGAGAGCACCCGTCATGCCGAGATTTTCATCGAGTCCTTGTGCGCGGAAAATCGGCTCAGCGGGCTTTCCACCGAGGTTTCCAGGAATAGACCCACCGTGAACCGTGGGGGCAAGCGGGCTGTCCTGCTCCTGCCAACGCTCGATCATGTAATCACGGTACGTCCGGTATCCGTGAGCGATACTCACGACGATGTCAGCGTTGTGGCGCTCTAGACAGGTGCGTGCGGCCTGCGCCTCACCCACCGTGCCGAGGTCTTCGTGGAACAGTTCCCAAGGTCTTCCCAACGGCGGATCCAGATTGATGACCTCTTCTACGGGGAAGACAACGTCAGCCGTGAGCGACTCGCCGTAGGCGCCGAACTCGCCAGTGTAATAGGCCAGTTCGCACACTGCGACGGGGTCGCCGGAAGTTTCGCCGCCGGTGTCGCCACTTGCTTCGGTACTGGCGTCGCCACTTGCTTCGGTACTGGCGTCGCCACTTGCTTCGGTACTGGTGTCGCCACCGGTCGAGCATGCGCCAGCAACAAGTGCCGCGGCTAGCAGCGCAACTAGTGCGCGGCCCGTTGAACGTGAGCGTTTCATCTCGATATTCCCTCCTCCGGACCAGTCTCAGCCCTGTCGTTTTCGCTAGGTTTTTCTGCGGAGCGCGAACAATAGAGAGTGCCCGATTTTCGATTATTGATTATCTAACGTAGTCGGGGTCATATTTGGTGTCAATGGGTTTGGGTCAACTTTGAGTAACGCTTTAGACAAGGCAGCCATCGAGGAGACGCATCCCGCGGCAGGGACAGAACCGGGCGGAGCGCTCGAGCGCAGGTCTTCTAGAAACAGCCACTGCGGATCCATCACGCGCGGCTTGCTCACGTGCTCACACTGTGCCGCCTACAGGCGAAAGACACCTGGGGACGCCGACTCGCATTGGGCCAGAGGTGTGATGAACGACCTCGTCGCCCTCCACGGATCAAGAGTGCCCCACGTGAACATGGCATATTCGTGAAGACATTCCAAGACCCCCCATCAATCCCATGTGTGCTGCACCTCGTACTACCGAGCCGTGGTTGGTCACGCGACGAGGTCACGGCGCAACGAGATCGCGCGACTCATTCAGGATCCACGGGAGCTCGCGGTGACGACCATTGACCGGCCCGACGACGGAATCGCCCGGTGCCTACCTCTCAATCGTCTCGCAGTGTGTCGCGTGGCCCTACCAGGGCCCTAGGCAAGGCCTTGACACCACGGTCGAAAATGACAAAGATCTTCGATTATCGACAGAAGGGGCTTCAGGCGCGAAGGTTGAAGGAGCGACACTTGGACGGCATGATGCAGGCTCTGGTCGTTCAGCGGCCGAATGCGCTGGACATATCGGACGTTCCTATTCCTATGCCCGGCCGAGATGAAGTCCTTGCCCGCGTGCGGGCAGTGTCGATCTGTGGAACGGATGCGCACCTCATAAGAGGCGACTATCCCGGATTCTGGCCTCCGAGCTTTCCGTTCACCCCCGGTCACGAATGGGCCGGTGAAATCGTCGCCCTCGGTGAGAACGCTGACATCTTCGGTTGGAGGATCGGTGACCGAGTGGCTGGCACCAGTCACAATGCTTGCGGCGCGTGTCAAAAATGCGTGGAGGGCCGTTACAACCTGTGCGAGAACTACGGGAAACCCGGCCTTCACGCGCAGTACGGGCATAACGTGCAAGGCGCCTACGCAACTTACGTCACGCACAATGTCAGGTGTATCTTCCGATTACCCGATGGGATGAGCTTCGACGAAGGAGCCCTCGCGGATCCTGCCAGCATCGCCCTGCACGTGGCACGCAGGGGCAATATCCACGTTGGCGACACAGTGGTGGTCACTGGCGCGGGTGCGATTGGGTTGCTGGCCGCAGATGCCGCTCGCATCTGCGGGGCCTCATCCGTCGTGGTGGTGGGCCGCGGGCACCGACTCCAACTCGCGGCTTCTCTCGGATTTGCAGCGATCGACGCTCACAGCGGTGACCCGGTTGCGCAGGTTATCGACATCACAGGTGGGTTAGGCGCAGATGTGGTGTTGGAGTGTGCCGGCGTCCCAGAAACCCTAACTTGGGCCATGGACATGCTCCGGCGTGGAGGCCGTTGCGCGATGGTGGGGATCCCGACCGAAGACGTAAGTCTGAAGTGTCAGCGCTTAGTGCTGGACGAACTTGAACTCGTGGGATCCAGGGCATCAGCCGGTGAGATGCGCCGCGTCCTACCTTTCATGGCAGACGGAAGGATGCGGGCCAAGGAACTCATAACCCACCATTTCTCATTGAGCGACTACAGCGAAGCGCTTGCAACATTCAATGACCGATCGAGTGGTGCAATGAAGATCATCGTCCACCCGTGAGTGTGACGGAAAGAACAGATTCAATAGACCAAGGTGATGAGGAGGGGCAGTGCGCTACTACCGACCTGAAACCACTGCACAGGCAGTCGCCGCGCTTGCGGCTGAACCTCAAACCTCCCGCGTCCTAGTCGGTGGAACGGACGTCCTCGTCGCTTTACGCCACCGGAATATCGAGCCCACCTTGTTGGTGGATATCAAGCGCGTACGAGACCTGGTTGCGCCGATCACAGTTCACGATTCGGGGGTTAGTTTTGGGCCGACCGCAACCATGACTGATGTAGTCACTCACCCTGTCGTTCGCCAGTGGTTTCCGAGCCTGGTGGAGGCTGCCAGGCTGGTGGGATCCGTCGCGATCAGGAATCGAGCCAGCCTCATCGCAAACTCAACGAACGGGTCGCCCGCTGCAGACACTTCTCCTCCACTCGTCGCATTGAACGCTTCCATGACAATCTCGTCGGTCAATGGTGAACGCGTCCACCCTCTCCGGGATTTCTTCGTGGGCTCGCGCAAGACGCTTTGCTCAGGCGGCGAATTGGTGACGTCGATGTGGGTCCCACGTCCCACGACCCGCAGTTCCTCTGCCTTTGAGCGACTGACGCGTCGGCGTGGCGTCGACTTGGCGACGTGCAGTGTCGCTGCGGTGGTAGACGGTGACGGGACGGTGACGTTGGGGTTGGGGGCTGTAGGTCCGACGACCCTTCTCGGGGGTCCCGTTGCGCCGTTCGACTTCTCGTCGGCAGAACAGATGGAGCGCGCCCTCGACACCTTGTTGGCCGCGGCAACTCCGATCGAAGACATCCGAGCAGGAAAGCCTTACCGAACAGCCATGCTTCGTTTGCTCGCCAGACGAGCCATATTCCGGGCCGCACAACAGCGCACTGATGAAACCTAACCTCCCAGGATGACCTAGGTGGCGAGTCAGGTGAGTCATGCAGGTAAGCGGAACGCAAGAAGGAGACGCGTATGACGACCTCTGAAGTTCAACTCGGGGACGGCGATGGAGATTCGGCTGTTCTGGTTTCGTGCTCAGTCAATGGCAATTCCGTCGAATTCCGCGCCCCAGTCCATCGCACCCTGATGGATGCGCTCCGTTACGAATTACACCTCACAGGAACGAAGACGTGTTGCGCCGAAGGCGAGTGCGGAGCCTGCACGGTGTTCGTCAATGGCGTCGCGGTGAATAGTTGCCTCGTTCTTGCCGCTGAGATAGAGGGTCAGGACGTTGTCACCATCGAGGGGCTCGGTGAGGGTCATCCTGCCGGCCTGAACGACTTGCAGGCCTCTTTCCTCGAGGCAGGAGCCGTGCAATGTGGCTTCTGCATCCCCGGGCAGGTGATGGCAGCCGAATTCCTATTGCGCAGTAACGCTAATCCTTCTGTTGAAGATATCCGCGACGGGATGTCAGGAAATCTGTGCCGATGCGCTGGCTACGAACGTATCGTTGCTGCCATCATGACGACGGCGCGCAAGCGCGCAAGACGATGATCGCCGAAATCGCTCGAGCAGGCTCACCTCGATTCCG
>JAQCBM010000095.1 GCA_027729865.1 Actinomycetota bacterium | reverse complement strand
CGCGGTTGCCAACCTCGGGCCCGGCAAACGAAGTACGAACCGGGCTCGTGCCTTGTATGGTCGGGTTTCGGGTACGAAGAGGGGAAATCATGGAACTCAAGAACTCATTCACCGTTCCGGCTGACATCGAGACGGCCTGGAACACCCTTCTCGACGTTGAGGCGATCGCGCCGTGCATGCCTGGGGCAACGCTGGAGTCCGTCGATGGTGACGAGTTCAGCGGGAACGTGAAGGTCAAGTTGGGACCCGTTTCCATGACCTACGGCGGCCAGGCGAAGTTCTTGTCCAAGGACGAATCGACGCACACGGCCGTGATTGAAGGAACGGGCAAGGAAACTCGTGGCTCGGGTACCGCAAAGGCCAACGTCACCACCGCGATGGTGGCCGAGGGTCCGAATCTCACCCGCGTCGATGTGACGACCGACCTCACCATCACCGGCAAGGCCGCCCAGTTCGGTCGCGGCGTTATGCAGGATGTCGCCGGACGTCTGGTGGGTCAATTCGCCACGAATTTGGAAGGCGTTATCGCTTCCCGTACAGGTGGTGCGCAAGAGGAACCGGCACAGGAGGCAGGCACCGGGACGGGTGCCGTGACAGCGGAGCCGCGCACCGTCGCTGCACCTCCACAACAGGCCGAAGCCTTGGACCTGGGATCTGTTGCGATGGGTCCGGTTCTCAAGCGCGCGATTCCTGTGGTGATCGGCGTCGTTGCGGTCGTTGCGATCATCTGGGTAATCGCAAGTCGCTGACGGGTCCGCCCCATGTCCCTCGAGGAATCGTTCCCCACACCGGATGCTCTGCGGGAGCAACTAGAGCAGCACGGCTATCTGGCTGATGAAGGCTTGGCAACTGCGCTGTTTTGCGCAGTCCGGCTTCCGCAACCACTTCTGCTCGAAGGTGAAGCGGGAGTAGGCAAGACGCAAGCAGCTAAGTCGTTAGCTGAGATGCTTGATACCCCACTCATCCGCCTGCAGTGCTTCGAAGGCATCGATGCATCGGAGGCGTTGTACGAGTGGAACTACCCACGGCAATTGCTGAGTATCCGGATGGCGGAAACGCAAGGGAAATCTCTGGACGAAGCTTCGCTGTTCGAGCGTGACTTTCTGATCGAGCGGCCCTTGCTTCAAGCGATCGAGCACGACGGACCGAATCCAGCGGTGCTCTTGATCGACGAGGTCGATCGCGCCGATGAGGAATTCGAAGCTTTCCTGTTCGAGATGCTCGCCGAGTGCACGGTGACCGTTCCCGAACTCGGAACGATTCAGGCCAAGCAGCCGCCCATCGTGATCTTGACGTCGAACCGCACGCGCGATCTGCACGATGCCCTCAAGCGACGGTGTCTGTATCACTGGATTGACTATCCGGACCTCGAACATGCAACCGCAATCGTGCGTGCGCGAGTTCCCGAAGCGTCGGCGCAGTTGGCCGAGGACGTGGCCGGTGCTGTTCAACGGATTCGCAGCCTCGATGTGCAAAAGGCCCCCGGTATTGCTGAAGCAATTGACTGGGTCCACGCGGCTGCGCTGCTCGGCTTGACCAGGCTAGATGAGGTGGGCGTGGAGCGAACCTTGAGTTCGGTGTTGAAGTATCGAGAAGACCAAGACCTAGCACGCGCCGAAGGGCTGGACTGGGTTGCCAGCGGCTGAACGCCCCGACCTAGCGGCTATCTGCACCGCCTTCGGTGAGTTGCTGCACTCAGCGGGGGTGCCGGTAACACCGGAGCGTAGTGCGCGTTTCGCGACCGCCATTGTGGTGGCCGAACCCACCGACCTCAGTGAGCTCTATTGGCTGGGCCGAGTGACCCTGACCACAGCCCGCGATCAGCACGAGGTCTATGACCGGGTTTTCCAGCAGGTATTTCGCGGGATCGTGGACATCGCCGACTTCCGCGGCGACAGCCCGCACCAGGCACCGCCGGCTTCCACACCCACCGGTGATCGCTCTCCCTCGCAGCAAGAACGCAGCGGCGAAGGCCAAGCTGGGCAGCGTGGCACCAGCGCAACGCCGGGCGCTGCTGATCCGGATGCCGATACCGATAACGCAAGTGCTCTTGCGGCGGTGAGTGTGCAGGAGCGACTCAATGATCGTGAGTTCTCGACATTGACCGAGGAGGAGCTTGCCCTCATTCAACGGTTGGTCGAGCAACTGCCGTTTGTCCCTCCACTGCGCCGAGGCCGCCGAACCAGGCGCCATCGGTCGATCGGGGACATCGACATCCGGGCAACTCTTCGACGATCGCACCGGACCGCAGGGGATCCCGTTCGGTTGATGTATCGAAAGCGAACTACCAAACCCCGGCGCATCATCTTGATTGCTGATGTCTCCGGTTCCATGGAGCCGTACGCACGCATCTATCTGCATCTGATGCGCGGAGCGGTCCAGGCGATCAAGGCCGATGCGTTCGTTTTCGCGACTCATTTGACGCGCCTGACCCGTCAGTTGTCCACCACCCATACCGAGATCGCGTATCGCAAGGCAGCCGAAGCCGCCAATGATTGGTCGGGTGGCACGCGGATCGGTCACGCGATCCGCACCTTCATAGACGACTTCGGTCGGCGTGGCATGGCGCGTGGCGCAGTAGTGGTGATCGTCAGCGATGGTTGGGAGAGCGATAGACCGGAGTTGCTCGGGGAAGCGATGGAGCGGCTGTCACGGCTGGCGCACCACATCATCTGGGTGAATCCCCGAAAGGCCGCCGAATCCTTCGAGCCTCTGACCGGAGGTATGGCTGCTGCTTTGCCGTACGTAGACACGTTCCTATCCGGCCACAGCTTGCGTGCGCTGAACGCCGTCATGGCAGCCATTTCCGCAGCCGGAGACCGAGTGGATCGATCCACGCTGGCCCGCGCGCGCCTCAGCGGCGCGGCATAGTGACAATGAAAAGTGCGGATTAGGGTTATCTGGTGCTGGTTCCCGTTGATGACTACCGCGAGGGCATCCTCGCTGGAATCGAGCCGCTCGCTCCGATTGCTCTGCCGCTGGCCGACAGTCACGGTTGTGTGCTCGCCGAGGACGTGGTGGCTCCGTGGCCCCTGCCGTCGTTCGATAACTCCTCGATGGATGGATACGCGGTTCTCGTCTCGGACATCGCAGGTGCCAGCGAAGTGTCGCCGGTCACCTTGACCGTGATCGACGACGTCCCCGCGGGCTTCCGGGCCGATATTCCTGTCACCGCCGGAAATGCGGTTCGCATCATGACCGGTGCACCGATGCCGCCTGGTGCCGAATGCGTTGTGCCCGTTGAGAAGACGGATGGTGGAACCGAGACCGTCCAGATCCGTGAACCAGTGGACGCCGGGGCCTATATCCGGCGTGCGGGCGAGGACGTGATCGTTGGCGACACCGTCGTGAAGGCCGGCACGCTGCTCTCTGCTCGCCATCTCGCCGTCATCGCCGCGGTAGGCAAAGGCCACCTGGTGGTCCACCCGCGTCCGCGGGTGGCGGTGCTATCGACCGGAAGTGAACTTGTAGAACCGGGAACCCCGCTTACCAAGGGCATGATCAGCGATTCCAACAGTTTCCTGTTAGTGGCAGCGGCGAACGAGGCCGGCGCGCAGGCCTATCGCGTGCCCCCGGTCAAGGATGATGGGGACGCGTTCGCGGCAGCGATCAGTGATCAACTGCACCGCGCTGACCTCATTCTCACCAGCGGGGGAGTGAGCATGGGTGCTTACGACACCGTCAAGGAAGTCTTCACCGAGATGGGCACAGTTGAGTTCACGAAGGTTGCGATGCATCCGGGCATGCCGCAGGGCCATGGATTCGTCGGCGAATCCGAAGGCGAGCGGATTCCGGTGATCACGCTGCCAGGGAATCCGGTGAGCTCGTTCATTTCCTTCCAAAACTTCGTTCGTCCGGTCATCCACAAACTCAGGGGTTTGCCCGGAGATGATCGCCCGCGAATAGTCGCGGAGATCACCAAAGCGATGGATTCCCAGCAACCCAAGCGGCAATTTGCGCGTGGCCGTTTCCTTGCCGATGGTCGGGTGGAGCCGGTGGGTGGCGGTCAAGGATCACACGTGATCGGAGGCCTTGCCCAATCCGATTGCCTGATCGTGATTCCCGAAGGCGTTGCGCACGTAAACGCCGGTGACAAGGTGGACGTCATCGATTTGCGCGGGGATATCCGATGAGCGATTTCACCCACCTCGATGAATCCGGCGACGCCCGGATGGTCGATGTTGCCGCCAAGGACATCACGGACCGACGGGCAACAGCGCAAGCATTCGTTCGCACGAGCGCACAGGTGATCGATCTGTTGCGCGGGAGCGGGGTTCCCAAGGGCGACGCCCTTGCCGTGGCGCGAATCGCTGCGATCAGCGGAACCAAGCGCACGCCCGATCTGATCCCGCTGTGTCACCCGATCGCTGTGCATGGGGTGGATGTGGATCTCGAGGTTGAGGACGACGGCGTGCGCATCACCGTGACCGTGCGCACGGCTGATCGGACCGGCGTGGAGATGGAAGCGTTGACCGGCGCGAGTGTGGGGGCGCTGGCGATGATCGACATGGTCAAAGGTGTGGATCGCTCGGCCATGATCGAACGTGTGGTTTTGTTGGAGAAGTCCGGTGGTCGATCCGGCCACTACATCCGACCTTCCGAAGACTGACAAGACATGACGTACCGCGCCCTGGTCATCACGTCCTCCAACCGCGCGGCGCGCGGGGAGTGGGAGGACACCTCCGGGCCGATCCTCGTTGCGGGTGTGGCTCAACTCGGCTTCGATGCGGTGGGACCGCGGGTTGTTGCAGATGGCGAGCCTCTGGCAGCAGCGCTCGAGCAAGGTGTTGTCGAGGGGTTCGATCTCATCCTCACGACTGGCGGGACCGGCCATACCCCGCAGGACCTGACTCCTGAGATGACGCGCAGGGTCATCGAGCGTGAATCACCCGGCCTTGCCGAGGCGGTACGGAATTACGGAGTGGCCGCGGGGATTTCCACCGCGATCTTGTCCCGAGGGATCGCCGGGATTTCAGGGAGAACCCTGATCGTTAACCTGCCCGGCTCTCCAGGTGGCTGCAAGGACGGAATCGCCGCTCTGGCCCCTGTTCTGCCGCATGCGCTCGATCAAATCCACGGTGGAGATCATCCCCGGTCCACATGAGACCGAAATGGGAACAACCGTTTCCCTTTCGTTCATCTGGTCTTAAGAAGTTGGACGCCAAATAGGGGTTTTTCGGCTACGAAATGCCGACAAGGTTCCGCCATGTCGCAAACCGAGGCAATGCGCGACCTCCATTCGGCTGCCACGTCCCACCGAGGGGACCGAGTCTTCAACCGAATCGTCACGGCAGCGGCCTTCACGTCGCTCGTGGTGCTGGCAGGCATTGCGATTTTCTTGGGATTTCAGGCAATTCCGGCCTTCCAGACACAGGGAATCTCTTTCCTCACCACCACTGATTGGGACATAAACACCGATCCACCCACAGCCGGCATCTGGGGCATGCTCTACGGCTCGGTCCTCCTCGCTGTCATCGGACTGTTCATCGCGGTGCCTGCCAGTTTGCTGCTGAGCATCTTCATCGTGTTCCTCGCGCCGCAGAAGGTGGCCAAGACCCTCACGAACCTGATCGATTTGATGGCAGCGATTCCATCAGTGATTTTGGGTCTGTGGGCCTTCTACATCCTGAACCCACCCGCCGACGAGTGGCAGCGACTGCTCAATCAGTACCTAGGTTGGATTCCGATCTTCCAGAACGATTCGGGCAACTTCCTCGGAACGCCGTTCATCGCAGGCTTCGTTCTCGCCATCATGATGATTCCCATCGTGACTTCGGTCACCCGCGAGGTACTCGGCAGGACTCCTCCCGACTTGATCAATGCAGCGGAGTCCCTGGGATGTTCGCTCTACACCATGCTCCGTTACGTGGCGTTGCCCTATGGTCGTGGCGGCATCATCGGTGGGGTCATGCTCGGTTTGGGCCGGGCCCTTGGTGAAACGATCGCCGTGTTCTTCGTTCTGAAGGTTGTCTTCGAGACCAACTGGTACAAGATCATCGAGTCCGGGGGCGGTTCGGTGGCCACCTTGATCGTTGGCCGATTCGGTGAGGTAACCGGTCCCTTCGAGCTTCAACTTCTCTTGGCTGCCGGCTTCTTCCTCTTCATCGGCACTCTAGTCGTGAACGTCATCGCGAACCTCATCGTCAATCGGACCGGAAGGCTGCAGAAGTGAGCACGCAAACACTGGATCAGTCGCGCCTCACGGAACTGTCCGAGCAGCAACTTCAGCGGCCGTGGCGAAAGAAGCCAGCCAAGTTCACCCTCTCGGTCATCTTGGCGGTCATCGTCCCTGCGCTGATTGTGGCCGCACTGTTCGTGTACTCCGACATTCCTGGTGCGATCGTGTTGGTCGTCATTTACTTCCCACTCCAGGCCATTGCGGCCGGCATATCTGCGTGGCTGACTCGTGGAACACGCAGCATCGGGGACTCATTCATCATCGTGACGGCCCTAGGTGCGACTGTTTTCAGTCTCGTCGTCTTGATTTCGGTGATCGGGTCACTGATCATCCGCGGCATCGGCGCCCTGAGCGCCCACTTTCTCTACCAGAACAGTGTGTACATCAACCCGAGTACGCCTTTGGAGTACGGCGGCATTGGTCACGCGATGCTTGGCACCTTCCTCATCGTGGCCATTGCTTCGCTGATCGCGGTCCCGGTCGGAATCGCAACGGCTGTCTACATCACCGAAGTCCGTGGGCGCGCTGTCCCCTACGTGCGATTCTTCGTTCAGGCAATGTCCGGCGTTCCTTCAGTGGTCGCGGGCCTGTTCATTTTGACGATCGCCGTCTCCACAGGGTTGTTCAACCAGAGCGCATTTGCCGGCGGTATCGCCTATGCGATCCTGATGCTTCCCACGGTCGCACGTACGGCGGAGGAAGTCCTGAAGCTGATCCCCGATGAGCTACGAATGGGTGCGCTCGCCCTCGGTTCAACTAGGGCGCGGACCGTCTTGAAGGTGGTCATCCCCGCCGCACGGACAGGCATCATCACTGCGATTCTGCTAGGTGTCGCGCGTGTTATCGGAGAAACGGCACCGCTGCTGCTAGCCGCAGGAAACAACGACGGAACGGTGCTCAATCCCTTCGGCCAAGCTATCGCGTCGGTACCGGTGTACATCTTCAACAACGTCGCACTTCCCTATCCGGATGCGGTTACTCGTGCATGGGGCTCGGCTCTAGCTCTGATGATTCTCGTAGCTATCTTGTTCACCCTC